>NZ_CACA01000186.1:0-10799 GCF_000180455.1 Kamptonema sp. PCC 6506 | reverse complement strand
CGTTCTCGGCTTGAGTTCGATATTGAGCCGAAGCGTTAATCCAGACCAGAATTTATTTGCGAGGTGGTGTGAAGCTAGAGAGCACTCTTATTCCATCACATCATCTGTTGCCGGTTCACTAGGAGAAAAGCGATCGCTAAAAATTTCTTCTAACTCATACGGACAATTTTTTGAAGTTAGTAACTATACTGCTCTAGCTTGTCCATTATACAATCACCTGATTTTTATTGTACTTTTATTCCATATTCCTAAATCATCCTGAAACATCCCCCCTCTGACTGGAGACTAAATCAGTAGATGCACCCTGATAGATGAACCCTAACCAATTACGGCTAGGGTTTTTTATTTATCCCCACAACAAATTTTAAAAATTATCCTGAAACTTTCCCCCCCTCAACGGATACTAAATTAGTAGATGCACCCTGATGGATAACCCCCAACCAATTCTGGCTGGGGTTTTTTTTTCACCCTGGCAAAAAACTTACCATCAACTAATCACCATCAACCTCAAAAGATTGCACTTCCAACACTGGGCCAATCATTGCAAAAGTCATCACATCCTTTCGCACTTCACCCTTAACGCTGACTTTCTGACCGGCTTTTTTTAACTCAGAGGGAACTTCCTTAAGTTCATAAGTTTCGCCGCCATCGCTTACTAGAGCCCAAGTACCAGGCCCTAATCCTTTGCGTTCAATGACACCTTTAACAGTGATACTCATGCAGTTCTTACCTCCGATTTAAGTGCTAAACGTGCTATTACTAAACACAGTAAAGCATTGACAATCAAGAAAATTTGAGCTGGCAAACCCGTACCCACACCCCAGACAGCGGGGGATACTGCTGCACTTACAGCTAAACAACTAGAAACACCAATTGCTGAACCAATAGCGATCCATTTCCATTCTTGATGTCCTAAAAATAGGGCAATTAAAACAAACGGAATTAAGGCACTGGCAAAAATTGGATTCAGCATCGCACTACCCTGAATGGTATTGCCAAATTCAGGAATAGAACTGCCCATCATCCGTAAAGGCCATTGGGGAAGGTCAAAGATATAAAGACCTTTTAGGAAAAATAACCCGGAACTGCCAGCAACTAAACCACCAGAAAATCCCCAACTCCATTGGAAGGGGAAATAATTCCGCAAGAACCAAGCCAGCATATAGGAACCGATTACCATCGCTAATTTAGGTAAAAGGGCGACAGCGCCGCCATCAATCCAAAAGCGGGGATTGAGATAGCCGTTATCCCGCAACCAGCGGAAGAAATCGCGGAAAGTGACTTGACCTTTATTTGCTAGCTGAACTGCTGCGGCTGCATCGAGTTGACCTGCGCCAAAGTGGTTGAGGGGATCTTCGGCGACAACTCGCGCTGATTGCAATAAGACATTCCGCATTTGGTCTGGTTCGGTAACGCCTGTGGCCTTCAATAAGGCTGCAACTCCGGCGACGTGGGGGGCGGCCATGCTAGTGCCTTGGTAGCCTTCAAACACTTCTGCACCCGTTTCTGGGTCAATCGTACTTTGTAGGATTTTGCCAGCTTCGGAACCGCCGGGGGCAGAGATATCGACTCCTGCGCCAAAGTTGGAATAGGGTGCCATTTCGCCGTCGGGGCCGAGGGCCGAAACGCCGATGACGTGGGGATAGCGGGCGGGATAGGATGCCGAATTTTCACCGGAGTTACCGGCGGCGGCAATGATGGTAACGCCTTTGCTGTGGGCGTAGGCGATCGCATCTTCCATCAGTTGACTTTCGCCACCGCCGCCGAGACTCATGTTAATCACATCTGCGCCGTTGTCAGCGGCAAATTTGATCGATTCGGCGATGTCGGAAACAGTACCGCCACCCTGGGCGCTTAAGACTTTGAGGGGCATTAAAGCGGCTTGGTAGGCGATGCCGGCTACGCCGTAACCGTTATTAGTGGATTGGGCGACAGTCCCGGCGACGTGGGTTCCGTGTCCGTTATCGTCAAAGGCTTCGGCGCGATCGTTTACGAAGTCGTAGCCGGGGACGAATTTGGTATCTTTTAAGTCGGGAACAACTGTGATGCCTGTATCAATTACGGCTACGGTTACGCCGTCGCCTTTAGTTTCGTTCCAAGCGGCTTCCACGTTGATGCTGCGGAGGTTCCACTGCTTGTTATACATGGGGTCGTTGGGAACGTCTAAGGCACTGTAGACGTAGTTGGGCTCGATGTATTCGGTATCTTTGGCTAATTTGGATTTTTTCAGGGCGTTGAGGAGAGTGCGATCGCCTCTGACAACATATACATTATCGGCTACTGAGAATTCGCTATTAAGTTGGGGGGAGACACCGTACTGAGAAGCGATCGCGCTTACCTCTCTGGCAATCTCAGCACTGCCGATATCTTCCCGGAAGTCGAGGACAATGCTATCGTAGGTGCCGGATGTCGCCAATCCTGAGAAGTTGGAAATCGTCCAGCCCAGCCCTATTAAAAATAAGCATAGAAGGAAAAACTTTTTCATGGTAAATAGTCCATGTCGGGGGGGTTTGCTCACCAGAATAACCCAAGTTTACTCTATGAGACAGGAATGTTGCACGATAGTTACACGAGACTTACGCACTCTCTAGCATTTTCTGCGATCGCATAGCCTGTGCGTAGCCGTTACCACCCGCAAGCAATCTCAAACGTTAATTTTTGGCGATCGCTGTGTAAGTCTTGTTACAGAAAAATCTCAAATCCTAAATCTAAAATCAACAATGGAAAGAGGTCTAATGTGGCTGCCACTGCTGGCAGTTTTTATCTGGTTAGCTTGGGCTGGTTGGAATGAGTATCAAAAAGTGGAAGCTTATCGCCTCTGGGCGCAGCAGTTTGAGAAGGTAAAATACGATATTTATGCAGTGCTTGGTCAGAATGGGGATAGTTTAACTTGGGGGAAACCAACTCGCAATGGCCCTATGAATTTGCAGACCTTTTCTTTGCAGGATGTAGAGTCAATTGGGCTTGTCGTTAATAATCAATCCGTTGATTTGCAAAAGCTACCTAATTCGGGACGCGATATTGCTTTGAAATTTTTGTTTAAAAACGCCTCTGTTGTGCTAATTCCATTTACACAAATTGACTTAGCTGCTGAATGGGAAAAATATTTGCAACAGGAATTGGAACACTGGAAATTAGGGTAAAGAAAGGTAAGGTGTAATTATTTTTGGCACATCCCTGGTAAAATCAAACTAAGTAGTCGGACATAATTAAACGTAGGGTGGGCGCTCGCCGCAACAAGCCTGTAAATCATAGCAGAAGATAGTTGTAGGTGAGCGCCCACCTTACAATTTAGCGCTTATTATGTCCGACTACTTACAAGGGCAAAGAAAGTTTGCCCAGAGATGACAAAACTAACCTAAGAGAGGAACACTTATGAGTTCAGACTTATCTCCTGAAATGGATCTATCAAACTCGAACACTCTGAAAAATCTCGAAGCCGCCTTTGGTGGCGAATCGATGGCTAATCGCAAATATCTGTACTTTGGAGAACTAGCGAATAAGCTGGGATTTAAGGAGTTATCTAAGCTGTTTAAAGAAACTGCTGCACAGGAAACAGAACACGCTTTTGCTCACTTTTCTTTACTGCATCCAGAATTAAATGTAGCCGATCCAGATGGTTTATCTGATGCCCAAAAACAGGAAATCATGGCTCGTTGTCTATCTTTAGCCATTGAAGGTGAAACCTACGAATATACCACGATGTATCCTGATTTTGCAGCGGATGCGGTGCGCGATCGCGACGGCATAGCAGCAGCAGAATTTGACTCTCAAGCCAAAGAATCTGCCGATCATGCTTACATTTTTAAAGAAGCTGCTCACCGTTTTGGGTTGTTGAAATACATCGAAAACTATCATGCCGATCGCTACAACGATACGCTACGAGTATTGCAGGGAGGGGAAGCTGATACGCGGGTTGTTGGTGAAGATCCTGCTACTCGCAAATGGATCTGCAAACAGTGTAGCATGATTTACGATCCAGTTGTTGGCGATCCCGATTCAGGGATTGCTCCGGGAACCCTTTTTGAGGACATTCCTGATGATTGGGTTTGCCCGATTTGCGGCGCAGAGAAGAAATTATTTATGCCTTTTGAAGAGAAAGTGGCGGCATAATTAGCTTGTGTTTTAGGGTGGGTTTTTTGCCTGCCCTAAAAGTATGTGAAGCGAAGCTATTCGGTAGGTAGCTTTTTCCCGTTGGGAGAATTGCGATGCCTGCGGCTGGCTACGCCTATGCGTTTTTTCAATGAGGATTATCGAGTGCGATCGCGTTAAGCTACTTTGGGGAAAATTTCAATTTTAACACTCATGCCTACTTGGTTAAGCATTGTAATTCTATGGAAAAATTCTGTATATATCTCGGCGGTGCGCCACTCGCTGACAAATCAAAGTTTTTGTCGGTGCATCAACTGTGAGTCCGATACGGTAGTCACCTACACGAATTTTATATTTATCTGCATAACCTTTCATTTTTTCCAGATATCCTAATGCAAAGGGATTGTCTGATTCTAAAAATTGAAAGACTATCGGTTCTATCCTACTTTTAATTTCAGCAGGTAAAGCAGCTAGTTCTTTGAGAAACCGCTTTGTATATTCAACTTGCCACATAATTTTATATTATTGAGTTATAATAATTAAGGGCTTGTTCTTTTGATAATCGCTCATCATCTTCAGTTTCTTCTATGAGTTTAGCCAAGCCATAGTTTTCCAAAATTTCCTCAATTTTCTCAAATTGTTCAAGAGGGATTTGAACCGCGATCGGCTGATGATTTTCGTTAACTACATAACTTTTATGAATTTCTAGCATTTTGTAATTTCTTTTGAGATATATAGTTCACTTATTTATGATAATTGATACAAGTTATTTTGTCAAGATGTGATGCCTGCGGCTGGCTACTCCTATGCGCTTTTTCAATCGTTACATCCGACAAAGAGCGTTAATATTTTTATTACTAAACAACGGAAATACACAAGCTCAAACTGCTGAACTAATTGGATGTTCTCTCAGAAAAATTGCCTACTGGAGCATTCATGGTGATCCTGATAATTTAGACAGTTTTAAAGATAATAGGATGAAGGGTAATTACCGAAAAGCCACAGAAAAATACATTAATTTACTTTTAGAAACAGTTGAAGTAGAGCCTGAGCAATATGGTTACGAGTTCGGAAGATGGACAACAGCTAGACTTGCAATACATCTAGGAGAGAAGACGGGAATTGATCTGAGTAGTATCCAAGTAAGGAGAATTTTAAAATCAAAAAAGTATGTTTACCTCTGGGCTAAATACAGCTTAGAGGATAAGCAAGATACCATAGTTTTCATAAAAAAGCAGAGACTTTACAGAAAATAGCGTCAGAAATGCCGAATCTAATCATAGAGTTTTTGCCCAAATATAGCCCTGACTATAACCTAGTTGAATTAGTATGGCATTCCGCCAAGGAATATGTTGCCAATAGATTATTTGAATCCCTTGAAAAACTAGAATCACTGTTACATAAACTTTTAAATGAAGGAGGACTAATTATGAAATGGAACCGAAAAATAAAAAATAAAGGTAACGCGAGTTAATGCAGTTTAGATGTCGAACAGCTTATCGTGGCTGGACTTGAGTTTAAGAGGAGAAAGCTACCACTATTGTGTTCTGAAGTAGCAATTTCTCACTCAATGAAGGCAGATCGCTCTTTTTTACAAGATGCGCGATCGCCCCTCTCCCATCTCTCAATCTCAAAGCGCGATCGCTCTTTTTTCTATTCACCCGCAAATATTTTGTATGTTAACATGATAACATATTAGCTTGTACAGGATGTGCGAGCGTGAGAATATAGCAATTGGAGGAAACCTAACAAGGGGGATGAGTGAGAGATCCAGAGCGGGAAAAAGAAGAACTTGGCAATCCCATCAACGAACCCGTACAAGCATATAACTTAAAAGAAGCCAAAAAGAAATGCGAACAGCTAGCAAGTCAATACGAACGGCCTCTTGTAGACGTTCGCCCTGAAGGAAAAGCCTGGTTTTGCTGCTACTTTCAGTGAGGGAAAACATATGAAAATTCGAGAATCAGTTGGTCAAAGCGTATGGAACTCTGCTCTTGGTTGGTGCTGCGAACCTCTTGACCCCATACCGCCCGGTTATATTGCCCTAGCTATTGAAGCGATGGATCTCGATCTTGTAGACTGGGATATTGAAGAAATTGGGGAAAAAGTAGGTTTTAATATTGAGTACAGATACACAGGAGTTAATGACCCTAAAGATTCATCTTTAGCTTGTGTAAGTCAGTTTGTTGGCATTTATGAGGACTGGTCAAAGCTGCATCGAGATTTGGAAGCTTTGATAGCTGCCGGCATCCCGCGTCATCTATTTAAAATACTGACTTCCAACGATGACATTGATTTAAAACCTGTTACGGAATATGCGAAAGCTACTCTTGTTTAGGCTGCAAATCAAACAGAAGTAAGCTCCGCGATCGCTCCTCTATCCCAAATAACAAAAAGCGCGATCGCTCTCCCCATTACTTTACTTCTATCCTACAATTTAGCTAACCTCTGCTAGGGGCCGAACGGTTAAAATTTCATCGTTTCTCAAGGGTTTAATTGCAGAAGTAGGAACAATGACAACGGCAATTGATTCCCCAGTAGCGCTGAAGATTTCTAGCACGCTACCTTCTTCTCCGTTACCCGGATGGGGGACATAATCAATGAGAGTGGCTACATCACCTTTTTTGAGGTGATGTTCTGGAAAATCGCAATTTAAGGAAACACGCTGGTAGAGGTCAAACATTTTTTATTTGACAATGCACTGGTATCGCTCTTTTTTATTAGGCGCGATCGCTCTTTATTTAGAAGATTTTAGTGTAGCACTGAAAGCCCATCAATAGGCGATCGCAGTTAGATTTAGTATTTATCATCGCCGACAAAAAGAAAACTACCCCAGTAGAAATTCTACCAGAGCAGCCTCATAAAACTAAAATTCAATCCAATAACCCAAAATAAAAATTAGCCAAGCTTAGCAACATCCATCGCTAAATCCATCACCCCACCCGAAGACTCAAGTTTGGCAATATCCAACAAAGTCTTCAACACAGAATCAGGATTCAAAGACAGCGAATCAATTCCTAACTCAACTAAGAACCGCGCAAACTCAGGATAATCGCTCGGCGCTTGACCGCAAATTCCAATCTTACGGTTATATTTCTTCGCCGCCTTAATTGCAATTTGTACCATCCGTTTAACTGCCTCATTGCGCTCATCAAAAATGTGAGCAACCAAAGCTGAATCGCGGTCTAAACCTAACGTTAACTGCGTTAAATCGTTCGATCCAATGGAGAAACCATCAAAGACAGCGGCAAATTCATCAGCGAAAATGACGTTACTTGGTAACTCGCACATTACGTAAACTTGCAACCCATTTTCACCCTTAACTAAACCATGTTTTGCCATCTCTGCTAACACTTTTCGGCCTTCATCTGGGGTGCGGCAAAATGGAATCATCGGGATGACATTCGTCAAACCCATTTCATCCCGTACCCGCTTCAAAGCTTTGCATTCCAGAGCATAAGCCTCCCGGTAATTCGGGTCATAATAGCGAGAAGCACCGCGCCACCCAATCATCGGGTTTTCTTCCTTGGGTTCAAATTGGCGACCACCCAAAAGATTTGCGTATTCATTGCTCTTGAAATCGCTCATCCGCACTACTACAGGATTGGGATAAAATGCCGCTGCAATCATACCAATGCCATGAGCCAGTTTATCCGTGAAGAAATCGGGTTTGTGTTCGTAAAGCGCGGTCAATTCAGCGATTTCGTTTTTAACAGCTTCATCCTCCAACTCATCAAACTTAATCAATGCCATCGGATGTGCTTTGATGTGATTGGCAATAATGAACTCTAAGCGTGCCAAACCAACACCGTCACAAGGAATTGCAGATAAACCGAATGCTTCCTCTGGATTGCCAACATTCATCAAGATTTTAGTGCGAGTTTTGGGCAAGTTATCCAGTGCAGTTTCTTGGACTTCAAAGGGTACTAAACCTTCATAAACTTTGCCTTCTTCTCCTTCAGAACAAGAAATTGTCACCTCTTGACCTGTTTGCAAAACTTTCGTCGCGTCGCCGCAACCAACGATCGCAGGGATTCCCATCTCGCGAGCAATAATCGCCGCGTGACAGGTGCGGCCACCAGCATTAGTGACGATCGCGCTGGCTTTTTTCATAATCGGTTCCCAGTCGGGGTCGGTTTTGTTCGTCACCAAAACTTCACCAGCTTGGAAATCATCAATTCTGTGTGCATCCAGAATTACCCGCGCTTTACCTTGTCCAATCATTTCGCCAACGGAACGACCTTTAACTAGGATATTTCCTGTGCCTTTGAGCTTGTAATTCCGCAGGACAGAACCGGATTTTTGCGATTGTACGGTTTCCGGCCGCGCTTGGACGATGAATAGTTCGTTTGTGAGCCCATCTTTCGCCCATTCAATGTCCATCGGCGTATACATACCGCGCACTTGGGAGTAGTGATCTTCGATCAAAACGGCCCATTTTGCTAGTTGCAGAATTTCATCGTCCTCGATCGCAAATTTTCCCCGTTCTGAGACTGGTACTGATACGTTTTTCGTGTACTTAGAGCCGCCCAAGTCATACACCATTTTGACTTCTTTTGTACCCAGGCGTTTCTCTAAAATCGGGCGGAAACCCTGTTTGAGTGTGGGTTTAAACACTAAGTATTCGTCGGGGTTCACGGCCCCTTGCACGACGTTTTCACCCAACCCGTAGGCGGCGGTGACGAGCGCTGCATTCTTAAATCCGGTTTCTGTATCGATCGAGAACATCACCCCAGAGGATGCCAAATCCGATCGCACCATTTTTTGAACGCCAACTGAAAGCGCAACTTCAAAGTGGTCGAAACCTTTGATTTGACGGTAGGAAATAGCGCGATCGGTGAAAATGGAAGCAAAGCACTTGTGAGTGCAGTCAAGCACGCCACTGCAACTTTGAACATTCAGATAAGTTTCTTGCTGTCCGGCAAAACTCGCATCTGGCAAGTCTTCTGCTGTAGCGGACGAGCGCACGGCGACATCTGTGGCTTCGCCGTAGCGATCGCACAATTGTCCGTAAGCGCCTGTAATTGCATCTTGCAAGTCTTGCGGAAAAGGTGTTTCTAAAATCAAAGTCCGTGCTTGCTTGCCTCGTAGCCGCAGATTTGGCCCATCTTCTACGTCTAAGTCGGCAAAGAGCGATCGCAATTTCGCTTCTAAACCCGCCGACTTAATAAAGTAGCGGTAGGCGTAAGCTGTGGTAGCGAATCCATTAGGAACATTAATACCTTTGGGGGTGAGTTGTCGAATCATTTCCCCTAAAGATGCGTTCTTTCCGCCCACTAGCGGGATATCTGCAATCCCTACCTCATCAAACCACAGCACAAGGGCTTCTTCTTTAGCAACCTTGGTATCCGTATTTTTAACTAATGTTTCAAGCATGGGTTTAGTTCCTCCAAGCTTAAGCTCAATCTGACAAGCTTAAGACAAAACTTTTAAATGTACTTTTGTTACCAATTCATCTCGAAAGGTAACGAACTCTTGACTAATGGGTTTAAATGATGTTAAACAATGTATCTGGGATAGGTCAGAGATTGATCCCCAGCAATTAACCGTTAATTCTTAGGGTGATTTTCTATGCCTAGCGAGAGATACTTCGTCGGAGAGACTTTTTTATTCCCTCTATTTACATCTTATTACTTCTATTCCTAACCACAAGATAGTTACGGCAAGTCTCCTTAGTTACCAAAAGTAAAAAATTGGCACTTACTGGCTTGTATAGGTTATTATAAAAAAAGATTAAGGAAACAATAAAAATTAGGCCCGGCGAATAAGTCCAGACGAATAGTCCAGGCGAATAGAATTCGCGGCTACACAACCGAAGTCCGCCTGCGCGGACTGGAAAAACATTGAGGGTTTTGAAACCCTCGTCGGCGGGTTTAGTTTGCATAGTAGCGGTTTTAACCGCCTAGTTGAGTTGACAAAAAGTTGATTCCTTAACATCTAATTAAGCTAAACAAATGAAAATAAAACATAATTTAACCGATGCTGATTCCCGAATTAAGGCTAGCTGGTGTTTTGATAGTAGCTGTCCGATTCAGTTCATGCTAGAATTACTAGGGAGTAAATGGTCTGTGCTGATTTTGCGAGAGCTATTTAGGTGCGATCGCCGCACCCATGAACTTTTAGAAGCTTTACCTGGTATTAGCTCCAAAACCCTAACTCTGAGGCTCAGAGAGTTAGAAATGCACGGTTTAGTGAAACGGACTGTTTATCCAGAAATTCCGCCTCATGTTGAATATGCTCTCACAGAGAAAGGCCGAGAAGTTCAGCCAGTGATGGTGGCCCTTAAACAGGTAGGAGAGCGGTGGTTAGGGAAAAAAAGTTGTGCTTGTCCTTTGGAATGAGTCGGTCAAGAGTGCGAACTCTGGATTTTAGCCATTGTCAATAATTTAGGCTTCGCAACGCAAAAGCCTTAAGTAGTCGGACATAAATAAACGTAAGTATGTCATTGTTCGCTGTGCTCCGCAATCGCAAGGACTTGAGGTGGTTTCCCAACCCTCGCAATGGCAATCTTTATGTCCAGCTACTTACAACCCACATTCCGCAGGTAAGTAGGTGGACATAAATAAACGCTATAAATTGTCAGGTGGGCGCTCGCCTCTCTCAAGAATTAAAAATGTAAAATTAAAAATTAAAAATGTAATTGATTTCTTTTTTAATTTTTAACTTTTAATTTTTAATTGGATTTAGCTATGAGTTACAGGCTGGTT
>NZ_CACA01000187.1:0-1942 GCF_000180455.1 Kamptonema sp. PCC 6506 | reverse complement strand
ATTCTCCTTACGGAGTTAATTTTATAGCCTAAAGTGTAACGCCAACGCAATGACGTTGTTTATTTTTGTCCAACTAGCTTCACCAATTAAAATTTATCTGGATGTAACTAATTTTCCTAGAGCGCTAGTCCAGTAAAAGGTATTGACAAATTAAACAGTATGTGCAGGCAGACAATTAGCAATTTTTCGAGGATGAGATTCAAACATACGAGCCAGAACATGAAGATTGTGAACAACCGCTATCCGTCGGAGGTCAAACAGGTTTTTACGTAAACCGATGTAGCGAGCTCGATCTCCCTGCCATTGACCAATATGGGCTAAACTATGTTCGACACTCACACGCTTTCTTAATTGCTGCCGACCAGATGAAGTAGTTTGACGTTCGCGTAATTCCTGCAATAAAGGTTCATCTGGGTGAATAGAAATACTGCGACCTTTAGGACTAACTGTACATTGAGAAACTAGAGGACAAGCCTGACATTGTTGTGGGGGAAATTGGACTTTTTTTCCTTCCACAAAAGGGATGCTGAGGTTATTAGGACAGCGAATTAAATGATTTGACCAGTCTATATGAAAAGCAGTTTTATCAAATTTATTCCCATTGCGAACTGGCCAAGCTTTACAGAAGATTGTCAAGTTAGCTTTGCGTTCTTTTACCCAATGGCTATTCAAGTAAGCACGGTCGATATGTAACTCTTCTAAAACCACTTGTTGAGATGCCAAGTCGAGGGCAATTGCCTCAGTAACGCTGGCTTCTGCTTGATTAGCGGGAGTAATTCCTACGGCTCTAATCATGCCTAAATTTAAGTCTTTCAGAATGTGGCGCTTATAACCATTAAATTTTTGGGAACGGCTTTAAGGAACGCGCATTATATCCTTGCAGTTGTTCGGCTTGCTCAATTGTCTGTTCTATTAAACGTTGATCGCCACCACCAGCAATTAAAGCAGCTCGGAATCTAACTAGAGTTCCTTTACCAAATGGTGCTTGTTCGCAATCCAGACAATCAAGGACTAACTGCCATCTTCTATCCATCACCATTGCTTCAATGACTTCATCATCTGACACTCCTGTATAAGCTTGCAAAATAATTGCTAGAGCTATTTGCGCTGGTGCTACCGGACATTTTCCCATAGTGCTATCTTTAAACAACAAATTGGTCAATTCTTGTTGAAATTGTTCATCAAATAATTCATGACGTATTTCTCTGAGAAATAAGAATAGTTTGGCTTTACGAATGCGTTTAGCCACTATTTGTTCTTGACCAGACAGTTTGATGGGAGGATTCCAGGTTGGTGGACGCATTGCTTGGCTCCGAGTATGTTGATCGGGATGGTTTTTCTAGCCCATCATAAAGAGTGATTTTTGTCAATCTCTTTTACTGGACTGGCGCTCTAGCAGTTAGAGAAAACTATAGAATATCTACAGAATTAAATCGTGATTGAGGCAATTGCGATCGCATCTGACTTCTACATTACAAAATAAAAGTTCATTAGCCTCCTAGAGAATAATTCGGGAGCTTGCTCATCCTAGGTTAATCATAGAATTACGTTTCCTGTAAACGCATCATTTACTTGACAAATATTCTTTTATGTGATGAGTAAATCGTTTGGGAGCTATCTCTATCAATTCTGGCAAAGCCAAAAAATCCATCAATCGTTCTCTCTCTAGGGATAATATTATAGCTAGGACAATAGCAGAAGTGATCCTTTGCAAGTAGGTAATTTCCTAGATCGCAATATCCACCTAAAATATATGCCTCTTCATTGTAGGAATAAATCATTCCATCGTGAGTGATATGGTGTGGTAAGGTGGCAAACATCAATGTTTCACCGCCATTATTATGTTGCCTTAAAAACTTTTTCTTGATTGTTACTTTCTCTGTGTTATGCCAAGACAACAATTTGCTATCCAAGGCTGGAATAAATTCATTTATTCTCGCAA
>NZ_CACA01000188.1:0-704 GCF_000180455.1 Kamptonema sp. PCC 6506 | reverse complement strand
AGACGATCAACAATCCTGTGGGCATGGAAACGAGATTAGACGATCTAGTGGAAAGCTTTCAAGTTTGGATGAGTGAGAGTTTTAAGAGTTCTCGAAATCAATGGCAAGACCCGAAAATTTGGGTGAATGAAGTTAATGGAGACCAAAGTCGGGAGACAACGGTGCGCTTTTATGTAGATAGCATCAAGCTAGAGCATTGCGAGCGTGGAAATCGGATCAAGAGTGAAGTGCGTCAGGATTTGGTTTGGCATCTAAGACAATCCTACTTGATGTAATCTTTCTGCTCTAGCTGTAACTTGAGGTTTAACCCTCAGTTACAGTCCACTATCATTTGTTTAATTTTGATGATTGAATTCTATTAGTAGTAAAAATTCAAATTCAAAGTTCCATCACAATTGGAGGGCAATTAGATGTCAAGTAGTGCTGTAGCATTTCTCAGCAATTTTGGGATACTGGGACTTACCATTGTTAGTTTGTATATCCTGTTCTTAGTGCTGCGGGTAGTTTTACGCCGACTACCAACTGATATACCACTGGTAGCCTTGAATATCTCACGGGGCCCGATACTTCTGCTAGTCTGCTTCGTCGGGATGAATTTGTTATTAGCACAATGGGGAAGTAGTCTGGAATTTAACGGCCAGCCAATAACGATTGAGTTCATCCAGAGAGGTCTGAACACCCTTAATTTCTTAATAGTAACTTAT
>NZ_CACA01000189.1:0-24532 GCF_000180455.1 Kamptonema sp. PCC 6506 | reverse complement strand
GGTTTTAACCCCTGACCGCTTTCAGCTTAAGTTGACACTAATGCTTCTTCCTCTAGCCCCTAGCCCCTAGCCCCTAGCCCCTAGTTGAAGACTGGCGCGATCGCGCAATTTTCCAACTTAATAAAATAACTGGTAACATCCCCACTAAAACAATTGCTAAAGCTGGGCCTGAAGCTTCAGCTAATCTCTCATCTGAGGCAAGCTGATAAGTTCGTACAGCCAAGGTATCAAAGTTAAAAGGTCTTATAATTATAGTAGCAGGTAACTCTTTCATTACATCCACAAACACTAACATCATCGCAGTTAATAGACCTCCCGTCATCATTGGCGTATGTACTGTAACTAAAGTTTGCATCGGACTATAACCCAAACTTCTCGCCGCATCATCTAAATTAGGCTTGATTTTACTCAAACTTGACTCAACTGCATTTAACGAAACAGCTAGGAATCTAACTAAATAAGCAAAGACTAAAGCTGCGATCGTACCGCTTAATAATAAGCCAGTAGAAATTCCGAAATTTTCGCGCATCCAACCATCAAATAAATTGTCAAATTTGCCAATGGGAACCAGAATGCCAACTGCAATTACAGAACCTGGCACAGCATAGCCCATTGCCGCAATGCGAGTTCCTAATTGCACTCCTAAGTTGGGATATAATCGTAAGCCGTAAGCCATAATTAAGGCAATAATTACGGCTAAAATTGCTGTTAGCGTTGCCAAAATCAAACTATTGCTGGCAAATACAAAAAAGCGGTCGTCTAAAGTTAGTTGCCAATTGGCTAAGGTCAAATTGACTAAAAGACTGGCGGGCAATAAAAAGCCAAAAAATAGCGGTAGAAAACAACTAATTATCGCTAAAAATTCCCTAATTCCGTTAAGCTGATAAGTTTGTAGTTGGCGATAACGACTGCTAGCTTGATAATATTTAGTCCGACTGCGCGACCAGCGTTCTAGTAAAATTAGGCCCAGAACAAATAATAATAACATGGCAGCTAATTGATTGGCGGCAATCCTTTCTCCCATGCCAAACCAAGTCCGATATATACCTGTAGTGAAAGTATCAACTCCAAAATACTGAACAGTGCCATAATCGTTAAGAGTTTCCATCAAAGCCAGCGCTAAACCTGCAATTATTGCTGGTCTTGCCATTGGTAAGGCAACTGTAAAAAAACTCCGCCAAGGACTACAGCCCAGGATTCTACTAGCTTCTAGGGTACAAGTTGATTGCTCTAAAAATGCAACTCTTGCTAATAGATAGACGTAGGGATATAAAACCAAGATTAGCATTAAGATTGCTCCAGGGAGCGATCGCACGTTAGGAAACCAGTAGTCTCCGTAACTCCAGCCAAAAACATAACGCAAAGCAGTCTGGACTGGGCCGGAAAATTCTAAAAAGTCTGTATAAATATAAGCTAAAACATAAGCTGGGGCGGCTAAAGGTAATAGTAACGCCCATTCAAATAGGCGACTGGCCCGAAAGCGACACATTGTTACTAACCAGGCGCATCCTACGCCAATTACAACCACACCACAGCCGACACCGATCGCTAACCAGAAAGAGTTGAGGATATAACGAGTTAAAACTGTATCAGTTAAATGCTGCCACGTATCTTTAGCTTCAAAAAAGATACTGGATAAGACGCTGAGGATGGGTATGGCGATCGGCAATGCTAAAGCGATAACCGCAACTGTCCACCCACTAGCGGATAAACTGGGTAAGTTCGACAACCTTTTGATTCTGCTGATGGCTGTTTGTTGTAGCGATCGTTTGGAATTTTCCATTGGGCAATAAACTGTCTAGCTTGCTATTCTATCAGTAGGTGTAAACATTAGTCAAGTCTTTATGAGAATTTATATCACTAAACTGGTTTATTGTAGAATAGTAAGTTGTTGATTATTTATAGCAATAATGACTCGACCTGTAATTCTGCATTTGGATGGTGTCACAAAACAGTATGCCCAAGCAGCATCACCTGCGGTGGCATCCGTCACCCTGACCTTACATCAGGGAGATATACTGGGGTTGTTGGGGCCGTCGGGTTGTGGGAAAACAACGTTGCTGCGGTTAATTGCTGGTTTTGAACAGTTACAAGCAGGGGCGATCGCTTTAGCAGGAAAAACTGTAGCCAGTGTTACGATGTCACTCCCCCCGGAACAGCGAGACATTGGTATGGTGTTTCAAGACTATGCACTTTTCCCCCATTTAACAGTGGCGAAAAATGTAGCTTTTGGCTTGAAATATCAAGGGAAAGAGTCAAAGCATAATATTAACAAAGGTGTCGCAGAAGCTTTAGCATTAGTAGGGCTAGAAGGATTAGAAAACCGCTATCCCCATGAATTATCTGGGGGTCAGCAACAAAGAGTAGCTTTAGCCCGTGCTTTAGCCCCTAGACCTGCGATTATTTTATTAGATGAACCCTTAAGTAATTTAGATGTACAAGTAAGGTTAAGATTGCGTCAGGAAGTCCGCGATATTCTCAAAACCACAAAAACTTCTGGGGTATTTGTCACCCACGATCGCGAAGAAGCACTTTCGATTTCAGATTGGGTAGCGGTAATGCGTCAAGGCAAATTAGAACAGTTTGGCACTCCAGAGGAAGTTTATCGAGAACCAGCATCTAGATTTGTGGCGGAATTTGTGACGCAAGCTAATTTTGTATCTGCATCCCTGAAGCAGGATATTTGGGAAACAGAAGTAGGTTGTTTTGCCGTTAAAGGAGATTCCTTTGTACAAGTTCCCTGCGATGTTTATACTCAAGGAGAATTGATGATTCGACAGGAAGATTTGAGTTTATTTTTAGATGAAAATTCGGCGGTTGTGATTTGCGATCGCCAATTTTTAGGTAGAGAAAATCGGTATTGTTTACAAACTCCTTCGGGACAAAAGTTGTATGCACTTACAACCACAGGAAATGTCTTTCCCATTGGTTCTAAAGTTCGGTTATCTTGTGGCGATAATTCTCCCCTAGCTTTCTTTGTTGGTAATCCGACAAGATAAAGGCCTCAACCTCTCAGTCCCTTTTCCACTTCTCCCTAAGCTGTTGAACATTTAAAATAGATTGTAGGGTGCGTCAGTCCGAAGTTTTTCCCGTTTAAGCGTAAGTGTTCTAGCTGACGCACTCTACAAGCCTAGTTAGTGGTTTAAATGCACAACAGCTTACTGTCTCCACCTCTCCCTGGCCTCTCCTCAGAGGAGAGGAAATTAGATGTATCACAGCTTTATAGTTGAGGAACTATTGTTATCAATCAGTTCTTTTGCTGGTTATTTTTAATTATTAAAAAGCTTGAGTCGAATTATGTCGCAACCGAATTCAGCACCAGAGGAGCGCTTGATCTTCCTTAAGAAAGAGAAAATTTATTTAAAGACTCATTATTCTTAATAGAGAGCTAAATCCAAATAATCGAGATAATAACCTGAAGGTTTCAAAATGCACCTTGGGGGGTTTCTAGTATTCTATAAATATCTAGAAAACCCTGTCTGTTGTTGGCTTTTAACTCGATAAACTCTCTTTAGAGAGAGCGAATTTGTCGAAAGGACTAAGTAAATAGCCATAGAAATAGGACTTACGCAGGTCGTCCCAGAAACCTGGTTTTTGAGAGAATCTGTGGGTAAAAACGAAGTATTTTCGGAAAAAAATCGGTTTATGAGGTTGGGTTCGTAAGTCCTGAGAAAGTACCAATTGACAGGAGAGGAAAAAACAATGAAAGCAGTTTGTTGGCTAGGTACTAACAAAGTAGGAGTCGAAACAGTACCCGATCCCAAAATCCTTAATCCACGAGATGCGATTGTCAAAATCACGACAACAGCCATTTGCGGTTCTGATTTGCATTTGTATGACGGCTACGTTCCCACAATGGAACAGGGAGACATCCTGGGCCATGAGTTTATGGGGGAAGTCGTAGAATTGGGGAGTGCTGTTAAAAATGTGAAGGTGGGCGATCGCGTCGTTGTGCCATTTCCGATCGCCTGCGGTGGTTGTTTCTTTTGCAAACAAAAGCTAACCTCACTGTGCGATAACTCCAACCCCAATGCTTGGATGGCAGAAGCAATCATGGGGTATTCCCCAGCCGGTCTGTTTGGCTACTCCCATATGCTGGGAGGTTACGCAGGGGGACAAGCCGAATATGCCCGCGTTCCCTTTGCTGATGTTGGGTTGTTCAAAATTCCCGATGGACTGGCAGATGAACAAGTCGTATTTCTGACCGACATCTTCCCCACTGGCTATATGGCGGCGGAAAACTGCGATATCCAACCGGGTCATACTGTCGCGATTTGGGGCTGTGGCCCCGTCGGTCAATTTGCAATTCGCAGTGCTTATATGCTTGGTGCAGAGCGAGTGATTGCGATCGATCGCGTTCCCGAACGCCTTCAGATGGCGAAAGATGGGGGAGCAGAAATCCTCAACTATGAGGAAATCGAGGTAGGGGAAGCTCTCAAAGAAATGACGGGGGGGCGCGGCCCCGATGCGGTGATGGATGCAGTCGGAATGGAAGCTCACGGGATGGGGTTGGAAGGATTGTACGACAAAGCTAAACAAGCGGTGCGTTTAGAAAGCGATCGCCCCCACGCACTGCGACAGGCGATCGTTGCTTGTCGTAAAGGTGGCACGGTGTCGATTCCTGGTGTATACGGCGGCTTTGTAGACAAGATGCCGATGGGTGCTGCTATGAACAAAGGCTTGACTTTCAAGATGGGTCAAACGCACGTACATCGTTATTTGCAGACCTTACTCGATCGCATCGAAAACGGCGAAATCGATCCATCGTTCGTGATCACCCATAGTCTACCTTTAGAACAAGCACCACAGGGCTATGAAATTTTCAAGCACAAGAAAGACAACTGTATCAAAATAGTGCTCAAGCCCGGTCAAGCTGCATAGATGGCATTGCATCGGAGCATCGTAACCGCCTTGGCGGTTCTTATAATGCCAGAAACCGGCTTGCTTTTGGGTAAGTAGTTGGACAAAAATAAATAATGTCATTGCGAGCCCAGCGAAGCAATCCTAAACCCCTGCGTTGGCGAAGCCTGCGCGTAGCGCTTATGCTTCACTTCACTATCGTTCCGTTCGCAATGACATGGTTGCGTTTATTTATGTCCAACTACTTAGTAGCAGCAGGCAGCAGGCAGGAGGCAGGAGGAAAATGCAATCAAAGAAAGGGTTTGGGCGATCGAGAATGTCCTAACCGTTGTGGCGGTTGCTATAGTAGCAAAGAGATCGACCATCTCACCCAAAGAAACCCGGTTTCTTTGGGTAATTCCTGTTACTTTTTCCACTGGATAAACTTAATGTAATCTCCTTCAAACTGCTCTCCTTTCAACATCCGATTCCAATAAATCCAAGGCAAAGCGAAAGTTTTCATTTGCCACATAATCCAACGCTCTTTTATCGGATTGAGGGGAAAACTAGAAAGCAGTGTACCGCTATAACCATCAAATTCAGCCATGATGGTCTTGCCATAGCCAGTGATTAAAGGACAGCAAGTATAGCCGTCATACTTATGTAATAATGGTTTGGATTCTATGAAATTTAGCAAGTTTTTAGCGACAATTACGGCTTGTTTGCGTGCTGCTGCTGCCGTCTTAGAAGTTGGCAGCGAAGAAGCATCTCCTAAGCTAAATACGTTGGGATACCGATTGTGCTGGAGGGTATATTTATCTACATCTACCCAGCCATAGGAATTACCCGGAACGGCTAAAGGACTTTGTTTAATAAAGTCAGGAGCGCTTTGGGGCGGTGCGACGTGAATCATTTCGTACTTGTGGGTGACACAATCGACAACATCACCATTTTCATCAAAAATATCAAAAATAGCCTCTTTGTTTTCAGCTTTAATTTCCTTCAAATTGTGCCGGAACTTAACATCAATTTGTCGTTCTTGGACAACGTTATCTAATATTGCCGAATATTCTGGTACTGAAAATAGTTTAGTTAATGGCGTAAGAAACATCACGTTAGTGCGCTGACGGACTGCTAATTTGCGGAATATATCATCGGCCATGTACATGACTTTTTGCGGAGCACCACCACATTTAATCGGAGTATTGGGAAAGGTAAAGAGAGCGTTTCCCCCTCGAAAATTTTTGATGAGTTCCCAGGTATAAGGTGCGTAATTAGGAGCATAATTGCTAGTAACACCATCTTTTCCGATCGCTTCTTTTAGCCCTTTAATTAAATGCCAGTCCAATTGAATGCCGGGACAAACAATTAAGTAATCGTACTCAATCAGGATGCCTTCTTGCGTGAGAACCGCATTATTTTCTGGGTCTAATTTAACTACTCGATCTGCGAGCCAAGTCGCTTGTCGAGGAATAAAATCTTTTTTATCCCTCACTGTATCTTCAATTTGAAATACTCCTCCGCCTGTCATTGTCCAACCGGGTTGATAATACTGCTTGTGCGATGGATCGATAATGGCAACATCTAGAGATTTGTTTTTTTTCAATAACATAGAAGCGGTGGTAAGTCCGGCAGATCCACCTCCAATGAAAACGATTTGGTGGTGCAGTTTTTTAGTCATGGCGGGGGTTGCGGACAAAGCTGGAGTCTGGGATTGTTGGGATGTTGAGGTAATCATAAGTAGTTTTTTCTTTGAAAATAGGTTGACCGATCGCTTCGTTAGTCGATCGGGTTCTAGCAGGTTAAGCAGGACATACGCACGCGAGGCCAAAAACCGGGTTTCTGCGTCAATATCTCTCGAAAAAAGCGATGATTTTTCAAAGAAACCGGGTTTTTTGCGTAAGTCCTGTTGAGTAAATCTACTTACCCCCGCCGCTAACTTTTTTGTTGCTATTGTCAAATTGTACAACTTAGTTTACTATATAGCAATATAGGCAATTATAAATATGCGCTCGTCGCGTGGCATATTTGAAAGCTAAGGAGACAGCGCCTTCTTTCCAAGTCCTAATCGTAGTTCTCAGGCTAAGTCTGGGGACTAGATCGCGATCGCCCGACATTCCCTCAAACAGGTAAAAACTTTACAAGGAGTCACAGAAATGTTATTTCGCCAAATGTACGACAACGAAACCAGCACTTATACTTATTTAATTGCTGATGAAAATACCAAAGAAGCAGCTTTAGTCGATCCGGTAATCGAGCAAGTCGAACGCGATTTAAAGTTAATTCAAGAATTAGGATTAACTTTGCGCTATTGCTTGGAAACTCACATTCACGCCGATCACATTACGGGAACGGGTAAGTTGCGAGAAATCACGGGTTGTGATGGTATAGTGCCAGAAAATGCCCAAGCTGTTTGTGCTAACCGCTTTATTAAAGACGGGGAAGTTTTAAAGCTAGGCGAGGTTGAAATTAAAACGATCGCCACTTTAGGACATACCGACAGCCATAACTCTTACCTAGTCAATCAAGACAGAGTGCTGACTGGAGATTCGCTGTTAATTCGTGGTTGCGGGCGGACTGATTTTCAAAGCGGGAATCCGGGTTTGATGTACGACCACGTTACGCAAAAATTATTTACTCTCCCAGATGAAACCTTAGTTTATCCCGGTCACGATTACAGAGGAAATCAGGTTTCTACAATTGGGGAAGAAAAGCTATATAATCCCCGGTTTGTTGGGAAAATTAAGGCGGCTTTTATCGAACAAATGAATAACTTAAATTTGCCCAATCCGAAGAAAATTGCTGAAGCAGTGCCAGCTAATCAACAATGTGGAAAGACACCTGTAATGGCAGAAGTTTGAGGACTTAGAAAGTGGAAAGTTTGAACGGGTTTATTGCTTTAATTGGTGGCATTTTAATTGGGTTAAGTGCCACCCTATTACTAGCATTTAATGGTCGAATTGCTGGTATTAGCGGGATTGTCAATGGTGCGATCGCCTTTTCTAAACAGGAAGTCTGGCGGTGGATATTCATTGTGGGTATGTTGCTGGGCGGCGTGATTTACGAATATGGACTCGCACCTCAACCAACTCCCACCCCTGCACTTACTCCTTGGGCAATGACGATCGGCGGTTTTCTGGTTGGTTTTGGTACCAGAATGGGCGGCGGTTGCACGAGTGGTCATGGAGTCTGTGGATTAGGTCGATTGTCAATGCGATCGCTAGTGGCAGTTCTGACCTTTATGATTACTGCCATCCTCACAGTTTTTGTAGTCCGTCACGTATTGCAGTTGAGTATATGAAAGAGCAGCTAATCGCGTTATTGTCAGGAGTATTATTTGGTCTGGGACTAGGGCTTTCGCAGATGATCGATCGCGATCGCGTACTAGGATTTTTGGATGTCGCTGGTGCTTGGGATTCAACCTTATTATTTGTGTTGGGTGGCGCAGTCACGGTGACAGTAATTGCCTTCCAATTTGTGCTGCGTCGCCCTCAGCCAATATTTGCCGATCAATTTCATTTACCAACAAAGAAAGACCTCGACAAATCTTTAGTTATTGGGGCTGCTATTTTCGGTGTCGGTTGGGGAATTTGTGGATACTGTCCAGGGCCAGGTATTACTGCTTTAGTGTTGGGTAATTGGAATCCTATTTTGTTTTTGGTGGCGTTCATTGCAGGTTCGCTGACCTATAAAAACTTATCTGAAAAGTAATTTTTATAGGAGTGTAACCACTGGATAATATGGTTCATGCTAGTCCAGAAACATTAACTAATTCATAGTTTAATTACCTAAAATGTTTAATCAAAAAACAATGGTTGGGCAATTGCAACAGCAGAAATGGCTGCATCAATGGAGTCACTTTTTTCCGATTTTAGATTGGGGTTTACACTATCAACCGGAGTATTTGGTAGGCGATATTACTGCCGGGATTGTTGTTGGCACTGTGCTAATTCCCCAAGCGATGGCCTATGCTTTATTAGCAGGTCTACCTCCTCAAATTGGGCTATATGCTAGTATTTTGCCGCTATTAGTTTATGCCTTTCTTGGTACCAGTCGTCTGATTTCGGTTGCGCCCGTAGCATTGGATTCGCTGATGGTTGGGGCGGCAATTGTCCCCCTAGCTGCTGAGAATACACCCCAATATTTAGGATTGGCATTATTGCTGGCATTAATGATTGGTGCGATCGACATTTTTATGGGGGTTTTTCGGTTAGGATTCTTGGTAAATTTTCTCAGTCAAGCAGTGATTTCTGGCTTTATTAGTGCGGCGGCAATTGTAATTAGTTTTAGTCAGGTTAAACATTTACTAGGATTAAAAATTCCCCAAACTGAATCTTTTATTCAGTTACTAACTTATCTAGCCAAAGGAATTAGTGCAATTAATTGGTTTACTCTATCCTTGGGTTTAATCAGCATTTTCCTATTGGTCTATTTCCCAAAATGGTTGGGAAAACAACTCAAGAAACGCGGATTTCAAGAGTTAACAATTATGCCACTTACTAAAAGTGCGCCTCTCCTGCTGGTAATTAGTAGTTCGTTGCTTGTTTGGTGCTTTCATCTGGATAAAATTGCGGGGATAAAAGTTGTGGGTGATATCCCCAAAGGTTTACCTGCTTTCACTTTTCCGGTGCTGGATGGCAATACAATTACTACATTATTCCCTGCGGCTTTGGCGATTAGTTTTGTAGGTTTCATGGAAGCCTATTCAGTGGGTAAGTTTTTGGCTAGTAAGAGAAGACAAAAAGTTGAGGCTAACCAGGAATTTATAGCTTTAGGGGCCGCAAATATTAGTGCAGCTTTGACGGGTGGTTATCCAGTTGCCGGCGGAGTAAGTCGATCGGGTGTGAACTTTTCTGCTAATGCTAATACTCCTTTAGCATCAATGATTACGGCATTAATTGTGGCGCTTACTGTCATGTTTTTAACGCCGTTATTTTACTTTTTGCCACAAGCTTGTTTAGCGGCAATTATTGTGATGGCTGTTAGTAGTCTTTTCGACATTGCCACGCTGAAACGCTTGTGGGTGTATAACAAAGCTGATGCGATCGCGTGGATTTCTGCATTTCTGGCCGTCTTATTCACCAGTGTGGAAAAAGGTATTTTGTTCGGTGCTGCGGTATCAATTCTATTACATCTATGGCGCACTAGCAAACCGCATATCGCGGTTGTTGGTAGAGTTGGAAACAGCGAACATTTTCGCAATGTGCTGCGCCATGAAGTTAAAACTTGTCCTCATGTCTTGGCGGTTCGGGTTGATGCTAGTCTTTACTTTGTCAATACTAAATATTTGGAGGATTACTTGCTGAAAGCAGTGAGCGATCGGCTAGAGGTAAAATATTTATTACTGGTATGTAGTGCCGTAAATTCTATTGATGGTAGTGCTTTGGAAACGCTCAAAAGTTTGATTCTTGACTTAAATAATCGGGGAATTGAATTTTATATGTCTGAAGTCAAGGGGCCGGTGATGGATGGATTGTTAAAGGTTGGGTTTGTCGAAGAGTTAGGGAAAGACCATGTTTTTTTAACTACTGACCAAGCAATGCAAGCTTTGGAATGTGTATAATATAGGGCTTACGCACGTTCGGTTAAAAACTCGGTTTCTGGCCCCGCGTATAATCAAAGAAACCGGGTTTTTTACGATTCATATCGACTGTAACGAAGTCTGTCGCAAAAACCCGGTTTCTGGCCACCACGTAGAATCAAAGAAACCGGGTTTTCCCCAAATCTTTGCACTGTAACGAAGTCTGTCGCAAAAACGCGGTTTCTGGCCACTTTCGATCGCCCTCTCTATATTTAATTATCAGCAGTTTTATTTCGGGTTTTCTCATCCACTATCCGCTTGAATAATTCAAATTGTTCTTGTTCTTCCTCCTTGTTCTTTGGCGGGTGGAACATAATCACTTCTGCGTCGGGACTACGGCGATTTACCAAAGCATCTAAAGCTTTTAAATCATCCCGATGTACCCGCACGTAATCTCTCAATTCTTTTCGAGTCATTTGTTCAAATTGTGGTTTCATCGATCAACTCCCAATTTCCATCTCGATATACTATGATTTCTAAATTGTCAGATGTCAAAATGTAGACATATCCCTTTTGTTCGCTAAAACTAAATAGCTGGATGTCCCGGTAGTAGTTGGACAACATCTGACAGACTCGTAGGCAAGTTTGGGCTTGTTTGTCGGTTGGGTGAATAGCGCTATCCTCCAATTGTGGCATAAGTTATGATAGGATGGACTCGGTGTTATTGCCTACCCCATTGCGATCGTGGATGAAACTCGCGCCCAAGCTTATATTACTTATAGGTATGTAGTTGCGCTGTCTTCTAGGACTTTGGCACCCAACCAAAGAAACCGGGTTTTTTGACGAAAATACTTCGCCCGAACCCACATATTCTCTCAAAAACCCGGTTTCTAGGGCCATGAGCGTAAGTCTTGTCTTCGTTAACGCAACTACATCAGATCGAGACTAATGATTTCTCTTCTTCCCAAGAAAGCGAACGCTCTAGTTCCCCTGATTCTGCAAAGGTTTTAGCCGCTAACAAAGCTACTTGTAATTCAATGCACATTTGCGTGGAATAATTGCCTTCTTGTCCCCCCACAACTAACTTTTCTATAGCCTGGCTTTTTGATAAATCAACTAAGTTTTGAAAGCTGATGTTGTCAAAAGTTGCATTGACGATATATTTGCCAGAAAAACCACCTCCAATGCTCATGTAAGTGTCATCATCGCTCCCCAAGGTAACTAAAGTTTTGGTTTTTCCATCTAATTCAAGTATGGCTTCTTCTATTTGTTGCCAAGTGGGATTGTCAATTAGGCAACCTTGATTTCGGTTGCCTATCCAATTTTCTACAGATAGATTTAACACGATCATTATTGACTCCTTCTTTTTGGTGGTTGGGGGATTATAACTTTGCTGCCACTGGGAGTAATTATTTCTAATTCTTCTATGCCTAACTGCCAAGCCATAGAATTTACTCCTCCTCTTATACCACAAGCAGCGCAAAGATCGCGATCGACAATCAAGCGGGCTTTTCCACCTCTAATTCCTGCATCATCAGCTTGTTGAAAAGCATCCGCTTCGGCGTGGGTTTTGGTGATCGGATTGACAGAAAAAGTAATTTTTCGACGAGTGGGGTTACTACCGGAGTTGATACCGAAGAAAGTTTGACCACCTATTTCTAGTTTAGCAATGGTTGATTTATCTATTTCACTGCCAGCCGGTGGAAGCTCGATCTGCTGTCTGTATTGAGATAGTTCATCAAAAATATTTTGTTTTTTTTCTTGAGTCATTATATTGTTTAATAATCCTATTATATTATTATCAAATTGTCAAACTAATCGCGAGCTCTTGAATCAAGGCGATTACCCATTTGCATACAAATCAATAATTCGCTTAATCACTCGCACTACATCATATAGTTCATTCTGTTCTGGGTTAACCAGGGTAAATTTTTTTGATGTTGCATACTGATGTAATTGGCTATCGAACTTGACAAATATATAATCTTCACCATTCATTATCATCCCAAAAGTAGGCTTCTCAGGGTGAGGATTTGCCATCATGTAAGCCAAGGTTTGCGGTAGTGCTTGTAAAACACTAAAACTATATTGTTTAGCTTCTATTAACACGACCCATAATAAGTTTTTGATAACCAAGGTATCAATAAAGCCTTCTAATACGGTATCTCCGTTTTCAATCTCTATTTTGACAAACTTCTCCCCTCGAATTTTAAATGGTGGATCGCAAAATCCCAATAGTTCTAAAAGAGGAGATAAGGTAATAATGTTAACGGTAGCTTCGAGAATAAAGCCGTCTGCTGCATAATAAAGATAGCGGTTTTTTAAGCGGTCTAGTAAGTTTTTTTCAGCCTCTGTCAGTTCAGGTAAATCATCCAGCCATTCGGTGAAAAATTGAGGATCGTTTGCCAGAATGATGTTGAATTGTTCTTGAGCTTTGTTGAGGTTTGTAATGGCTTTTGTAATAGCAATTGTTTGAGGCATAATCGAAGCGAGCTCTATGACAAGTTTATATTAATCTTAGCACAAGCTTTTAATCAACTAGACACCGATAAACTTCATTCTCCTTAAAAAAATCAAAATGACTGTAATCCATAATATTATCTAAAATTACATTCTTATCAATTTTTATTAATTTATATTCCCACTTAGAACCGCTAACTTCCCGTTTGATCTGTTCTGAAGCTACCACAGAATTTTTATCCGTACCCGGACAAACTATGCCACTAACTTTTTCTAGTCTCGCCGCAGTATTAATATCTTTTCCATAGGTGCAAGACCTAAAAATATATAAATTACCTTTAGCAATTCCAATCGATAAACCACAAGGTATTTGATGAGTTTGAATAAAAAGTTTCCAGTTTTCACATAGGTTTTCCATTGCTGCTAAAGCTGAGTGAGCTTCGGGAAAAGTTAAAAGATGAGAATCGCCGACAACATTGCGAATTGTGCCGCCGTATTCTTCGCAGATTGTCTTTTCAAACATATCAAAATTCGTCAATAAATATTCTACATCTTGTATCGAATTTGATTCTTGATACGCGATAAATCCTCTCAAGTCGGCTTTAATAACTGCCTGGTTTTTAACAATTCTTGTCTTGTGTTCTTGATCTATTTTGTATACTTTTTCCGGTTCGCTCATTCCTTTTAAGGAAAACTCATTTACAAAAGATGTTTGCACTTCTGCTTTATTAAGTGCTAACCAAGCCGCTTGGGATAAATATATTTCATCGGGAGGCGTTACTGATTCTATTCTTGCTGTTAAATTAACTGTATTGCCAAAGATATCTTTATCCTGATGTAATACGTCTCCCAAGGTGATTGATACGCGAATTGCTAAACGGTCATCATCAGTTTTTCCTGACTGCTGTGCCCTCAATTCTTGCTGCATTTCTATGGCTGCTAATGCCGCTGATGTCACGCTGGGAAAAATAATCCAAAACGAATCTCCTTCACCTTTGATAATACTTCCTTCACTTTTAGCACTAATATCTGAAATGAAAATTTTATGTTCGTTTAATAAGCTACTTAAAGCCCCTTGAGATAAGGTTTTTACTCTAGCGGTATACCCGCAAATATCAGTTTTCATGATCACAGTAGAACGCAAATTAGCCATGATTTTTAGATCGCAAGCAAAAAGATACAATAATTATTGTAGAGGCGCAATTCTTAGCCCCTGATTAATTGCGCCTCTACAATGCTAATCTGCTAAACTCCGTCCTTTTGTTTCCGCCAGAGTTGTAGCATCGGGTACTTTGTCTGGTGTGTAGTAACCCGCAGCTTTCTTAGCAAGAATTTCTACCTGTGCATCTGCGGGAATCCAATCTTCAGGAATGGGGATGCGCTCAATTACCTCAATGCCAGAATTCTTAATTGCATTATATTTCATATCGCTCATGGATACTAAGCGGTCAATGCGGGTAATTCCCAACCAGTGCAGTACATCTGGCATCAATTCTTGAAATCGCATATCTTGAGTGCCAGCTACGCATTCAGTGCGAGTGAAATAGGCATCGGCACGATCGCCGCCTTCCTGCCGTTTCCGGGCATTATAAACTAAAAATTTCGTCACTTCTCCTAATGCTCTTCCTTCTTTGCGGAAGTAAACAATAACACCAGCACCTCCCTCTAAAGCAGTTTGAATGCAAACCTCAATTCCGTGTACTAAATAAGGCCGACAGGTGCAAATATCGGAACTAAAAACATCGGAACCGTTACACTCGTCGTGTACGCGGACGGCGAGTGGTTTGTTAGGGTCAGTAATATTAGCAATCTCTCCGACAATATAAACTGTAATCCCGCCAATTGGGGGTAAAAAAATGTGTAAATCCGGTCTGGTTACTAACTCAGGAAACATCCCTCCTGTTTGCTGAAAAAGTATCCGGCGCAAATGGCTTTCCTCAACCTTGAGCCGATGGGCAATTCCTGGGAGATACCAGACGGGATCTATGGCAACTTTAGTTACTACTAAGTTGCCACCTTCTTTGACTATTTTACCATCAATTTGCACTCGTCCTTTGGCGATAGCATCTTGCAGCTCTGGCATATTAATGTGAGCTTTAGTAATAGCAATTGAGGGGCGAATATCATAGCCTTGCTCGTAAAATGTGGCGTAAACTTCGCCTACCATTGCGCCAAAGGGATCGAGGCAGACAATTTTGTGGCGATCGCTCCAACTGGGATGGGGGCCGATGCGTTCGGCGGGCGAGGTATTGGTAAAATCGGGACGGTGATCGGCTTGGAGTGTACCAGATGCGATCGCTAGCGCCCGATAAACAGAGTAGGAACCGGAATGAGTACCGATTGCATTACGGTGAGTTGCCTTGCTGAGCGTGCCAATAACTGGGCCGCGCTTGAGGGGATCGCTTTCTCCCCAGTGAATCGGCATCGATTTTGCGCCTGCTTTGCCGGGATGGGAGGTTAAAACAATATGCTTGGGTTTAGGCACGGTTTCCTGCTTACTATAGATACTGTTGTTAGCTGGTAGGCTACTCGCGATTGAAAACAACCCTCCACCATACTAACAGCATTCTGCTTTTAGAAGTATCGGGGGTAGCCAAATTTACAACGCTCACTTCTATTTTAGCAAGTTTTTTGAATGCGATCTAGATAGATTTAAACTACTTACAGGGATAGACTTTGCTACAGATAATTTTAAAATTGAATTTGGCAAATAAATTTAGAAAATATTGGGAGAATGCTTGATAAAATTATGGTAATTGAGCAAGTAGTATAAAGACAAATAATTGATTCTCTAGAGTTTTTTTTCAAAAAGTAACCGCTCATAGGCACAGATAAAAATAGATCGGGGACTAGGGAAACAAGGGAAGAGAAAGAAAATAGAATAAAATTAAGGGTTTAAGCAACTGAGAAAATATTAATAGTCTGAGCAGTTCTATGATCTTCAAACTATTACCACCTTAGCATATTTTTGCAATCTATCTTAAGTAAGAAAAACACAGATAAAATCTTACATCGAGCGAGAACTTAATTTTTTTATAACTAAAATTGGAGTCAGTTAACAGCGAACACTGCCAGAATTTGCCGATTAAAATTGCCTAAGATTGGGATTTTATCTCCCTACAGTGAGAGTTTACACTCAACTCATTTACTGCTCTAGAGAGATTCTACTTCTGTGGGGAATCGGTATTGTTGTAAAGAGTGCAAGATTGTTCAACGAGAGCGGAGTTTGAATTATGAAAAGTTCTGATTTATCTAAGGTAATTGGTGCGAGTGTGATGGCAGCGGGTTTAGTGATTCTACCTGCTACTCTTCCCGCTTCAGCTCAGACTAATACTTCTCCAAATACTGACAACACTACCACCACTACAACCCCCCCTCGAGCGGATGTTTATGATGCCGATATCGATAATGACTTTGACTGGGGTTGGTTAGGTTTGTTAGGTTTGACTGGTTTGTTGGGTTTGATTCCCCGCAAACGAGAAGAAACAGTGCATTATAACAGTACCACTAGCGATCGCGACCCCGTTCGCACTGACTACCGCTAAGGCTCAAGTCAGAGGTTAAGTTAACCCGTTAGAGTATGAATAGAAATCGTGAGACCCCCACCGTTGGGGGTTTTTTGTTGTCAGAATTAGGGAAGCGATCGCGCAGTCAAGTAATCAAATCCCCCTCACAAAGAGTCAGACCACTTAATTCTGAAATTTTGGATTGTAACTGACCTTTGGCCGATTCTGCTAGAAGTGAGAATATTTCTAAAAAAGAAGTTTTCCCAACGCCGTTAGCACCAATCATCACTGTCAGAGGCCGCATTTCCACCTCCGCCGAAAACAAGCGGCGGAACCCCTCAATGGTTATAGACTTAAATGTGTTCATATCTTTAGTCCTTTACCTTGTAAAATCCTAATATGCACAGTTTTATTCCCTCTGAACGATTCTGCCTCTATCTTATATATCTACAAATTTTCCCAACCTAAGTGCTTCAGTTCCTAGTTCGTGTCACAATGATCCTGAGAAATTTTTGGATTTGAAAACCAACATGACCGTACATCCTAAATTGCAACGTGCTTTCGAGCAAGGCAGAGCACTTAAAATTATCAGTGGTTTGAACAATTTTGATGTCGATCGAGTCGCAGCTACCGTTAAAGCAGCGGATCTGGGCGGCGCAAGCTTTATCGATATTGCCGCCGATGTCAACTTAGTGCAAATGGCTCGTAAATTGACAAATCTGCCGATTTGCGTATCTGCTGTAGAACCTGAGAAATTTGTCGCCGCAGTTGCTGCGGGTGCTAATTTGATTGAAATCGGTAACTTTGACAGTTTCTACGCTCAAGGTCGCCGTTTTGAAGCTGAGGAAGTGTTAGCGTTAACTCGCGAGACGCGATCGCTCCTTCCCCACATTACCCTCTCTGTCACCGTCCCGCACATCTTGGAACTCGATCGCCAAGTACAATTAGCTCTAGACTTGGTAAAAGCTGGTGCTGACATCATTCAGACAGAAGGCGGAACCAGCGCCAAACCAGTACATCCTGGGGTTTTGGGACTGATGGAAAAAGCTAGCCCAACCTTAGCCGCCGCCTACGAAATCTCTCGCGCCGTTTCAGTACCAGTGCTTTGCGCTTCCGGGATCTCCAGCGTCACTGCACCTCTGGCAATCGCCGCCGGTGCCTCTGGCGTTGGCGTAGGTAGTGCTATCAACCAACTCAACAGCGAAATTGCAATGGTGGCCGCTGTTCGCAGTTTGGTGGAAGCAATGGCTACGGTGTCGCGATCGCCTATCTCTGCTGTGACTTACACTCCTTAATAATCATGGGGTGCGATCGCACCCCATAAAAATTAAAAATTAACAGTTAACAATTAACATTTTTATTAATCATAATTAAAAAACCAAATCGCGTAATCATCCAATAAATCCCTGTTGGGCGAATCTTCCTCAGTCGCCTCCAAATCAGCGACAGGCAATGTGAAATTTTTGCCATCAGAGACACGCTGCACCTCTACAAGAATACCCACTTCCTCCGAAATCAAATCCTCGAAACGCAGGAGTTTGAATACATCACTATAAGAGGGTCGAATCTTTTTCAGCTTTTCATACTCTTTTTTATTACCACGACCAAAAACAAATTCCTCCTCCCAAACAAATTCTTCTTGCCCCGTAAGGTTGCAAGGCATCTTAATATTTTTCTTCAAAAATTCCAAATACTTTTTTAAAGTTTTCTCACTAACATCAATATTTTTTACATTGAGAATCTTTTGAATTTTATGCTCAAATTCATCGAGGTCAAAGTTGTTTTCTTCTAGATCGTCATCCTCGCCTTCCAGATCGAAAAAGTGAACGTTAGGCAAACTCTCAAATATATTTTTTAGGCTTCTCTCTATGTTTTGCTTTCTTCCTGCTACAATAGTCTCATCAAGCTGAATCGGCTGGAGCTGTGGGCTAGCTGCTGCGGATTTGGTTTTATTTGGTCGATCGTCAAATTTAGACATGACTTTAGCCACTAATGCAGGTTTATTAGTAAAGTATATCTTGGCAGTAGTACCTTAGTGGTTGAGAAATAGGAGCAAGCTATGACGCAATTACTGAACTCATCTAAACCGGAAGTCTACCAAGGACACTTTGGGGAATTTACGATCGAGGAAAGCGATCGCACCGGAGTTATCATCTATCGCAGCGGCTTAATTGTCGCAGCCATCTGTTTTGCGATCGGCACTGTACTCGTACTTTGGCAAGGTGACAACCCAATTGTACAGCAAGCTTTAACGCCAATTTACGTATGTTTTTCTCTAGCATTAGGCGTTAGCTTAGCCACTATTCACATTTACATGATCCTGCTACACCGCCTTCTCCAACTATTTTGGGGGATCGGTGGTATCGCCGCACTTGTCCTCACCTTACAAAGCAGCGAACCCCTCGCTTTAGCAGTTTATAATCACCCTAGCTCGCTCTGGGGTATTGGCTTTACCTTCGCTGCCTTGGTGGGAATTTATTTCAAGGAAGCATTTTGTTTCAACCGTCTAGAAACCAAATTTTTAACACCTGTTGTTCCTTTTCTGATTTTAGGACATATCATGGGTTTTTTGTCAGTTAACAAGGAACAATTTTTGCTAGCATTATGGGCAGTTTTGTTTCTGATATTTGGGCTGAGAAAATTATTTCAACCCATCCCCCAAGACATCGGCGATAAAAGTGTTTTTGACTACTTACACTCGCAGAAATCAGGTTGATTGGTAATGGGTAATTGGTAATTGGGATACACAGATTTTACAGATTGCTCTGATTTCACAGACTAAACGATCGTGACTCTAACTAATCCGTGTAATCCGTGTAATCGGTAAAATCCGCGATCGTAACTGGTAATTGGTAATTACTTCTTTAAATCCGTTACATAATCTGTTGCCTGATTGGGAAAAAAGTAATTCACCTAAATGTGCTAATGTCTTGCCTGCGCTACAATTTCTTGAATTTAATGCAGAACCACAAATCAAAAAAAAGAATTAAAATTCAACTACTCCAGCGAAAAGAGGTATGGGTAATTACATGGCAAGGCTGGATAATTATCATTATCTCTTTAATAGCTTCCACGATATTAATAATCGGAAATATTTATCCATTCTTAGCAGTAAATGCGCCAGTAAAAGCTGATGTATTAGTAGTAGAAGGATGGTTGCCAGACTATGCAGTAGATAGCGCGATCGCAGAATTCAAAAAAGGGGGCTACAGTAAATTAATTACCACAGGTTTACCTGTAGGCAAAGGATACTATCTCGCTAAATATAAGAATTATGCCGAACTAACAGCCGCTTCTTGCATTGTACGAGGGCTGGATAAAGATAAACTGATAGCTGTGCCTGCACCCTATGTAATTAAATACCGAACTACCGCCTCCGCCATAGCACTAAAAGATTGGCTGGCAACTTCTGATTTAAAGGTAAAATCGATTAATATTTATACATTGGGAGCTCATGCCCGCAGGAGTTGGATGCTGTTTAAAGCTGTTCTGAGTCCTGAAGTAGAAGTAGGCGTAATCGCAGGCAAAGCGGAAGATTACGAGCCTCAGTTATGGTGGAATTCTAGCACAGGATTTCGGACAGTGATCAACGAAGTTATTGCTTATATTTACGCCAGTTTTAGGGGCTGGAAAGCTTAAAAGTTGTTAGTTGTTAGTTGTTAGTTGTTAGTTGTTTTGAGGGTACTTATTTGAGCGGAGAACGTGCCTACTGGTTAGCTTGGTCGCAAATAAAAGGTGTTGGGCCAATGTCCCTGCACAGATTACAGCAACACTTTGGTAATTTAACAGATGCTTGGGCAGCAAAACCAGCAGATTTACAGCAAGTTAATGGATTTGGTAAGCAGACAATTGAAACAGTCATCGGGGAAAGATCCTGTCTTAATCCCGAACAATTCCTCGAAGAACATCAAAAGAAAAACCCCTGTTTCTGGACACCCGCCGATACAGATTATCCCCGTTTACTATTAGAAATACCGAATCCACCACCTGTGCTTTATTATCGTGGTAATGTCGATCTGAAAGAAAATCACGGTATTACGCCGACTGTTGGGATTGTCGGTACGCGATCGCCTTCTGAATACGGAAAACGTTGGACTCGTAAAATTAGCACAGCCTTGGCAAAAAGAGGCTTTACCATTGTTTCTGGATTAGCCGCCGGCATTGATACAGAAGCTCATGCAGGCTGTTTAGACAGCGGTGGAAGGACTCTAGCAATTTTTGGCACTGGTGTTGATATTGTCTATCCTGCTGCGAATAAAAAGCTAGCTGAACGAGTTTTAGAGCAAGGATTAGCTATTAGCGAATATCCGGCGGGAACCAAACCTTATAAAACTCATTTTCCCCAACGCAATCGGATTATTGCTGGCTTAAGTCGGGCGGTATTGGTAATGGAAGCGCCGCAGAAATCGGGTGCTTTGATTACTGCTTATCAGGCTAATGATTTTTGTCGAGATGTTTATGTTTTAACTGCGAGATTAGACGATGAGCGCTCTTTTGGATGTTTGGAGTTACTGAGTAAAGGTGCTCATCCTATTTTACCTAGTAACGATCGCTTTTTAAGTGAAGAGCGTTTGTTAGAAATGCTGGGGGCTATGCCAAAATTAGATTCTGCTCAATTAGATTCTGCTCAATTAAATTCTCCTCAACAGTTGTCGCTATTTCCTGAAAATCCGCCGCCTATTTTAGAGCCAGACTTAGCGAAAGTATTGGAGGCGATCCCGTTTGAATCTACTGTTTTTGATTTGATTGTTGAAAGAGCAGGTTTAGCACCGGGAGAGGTATCTAGTGCGCTTTTACAGCTAGAATTATTAGAGTTAGTTTCGCAGTTGCCCGGAATGCGTTATCAGCGTTGTTAGGAAGAAGGAAGAAGGAAGAAGGATTTAGTTATCTAGGAGAGAAGGAAGAATGTTTATACAGTCAGTTTTTTAGCCATCCTTATCTTATGTTTAATTAGATGGATTTACTTAATAATTTTATATGGATTTGTTTTCCAAAGGTTCACCTGCGGCTTTCCAACCTTGAATGCTAGGAGGAAAAGCCCGGACGTTAGTATATCCTAACATTTCCAAAGTCATAACTCCCATTCCCGTTCGATAGCCCGTTGTACAATAGAGAACTACAGGGCGAACTTTTGGAATTTTATCTAGATTTTCAGCTAAGGTTGGCAAGGGGATATTAATGGCATTGGGAATGTGACCAGTTGCGTATTCAGCAGGCTGTCTGACATCAATTAATAGAGGATTATCTCTGGCAATTATCTTTTTGAGATCCTGGATTTTCATCACAGTGTAATAATCGCCGGGAAGAGAATTCAAAAAATTATCGATCGCTGCTGATAACTGCGTTTGAGGTATAGAACTAAGTGCTATGAGTGGCATGGGTGCGATCGCTAAAATCCAAATAGATAATAACGTTCCCATCAATAATTTCAGAAAAAATTTTCGCATATCTTTATCCTTAGAACTAAATAAACTCGCTACATTGCCGCCAGTTATCTACATCAGTTCCACCCGCTCATTCTCGCCATAACTGCTGCTAGGAGTGGCAATAAAGTAAAACCGAATAATTCTCCTTTGATTAGCCAAGATAGTCGGTTTACCTGGGCAATCTCTAAACTGGGAGCCTCACCCTTTTGCAAGTCTTTAAACCATGAAATAAAGGTGAATGTTGGATATAGGGAAAATAAACTGACTAGAATAAACACACCCATTTTAGCATAGAAAAAGGGATTATTTAGATAATAATCTGTTCCTTTGCCAAAGTAGAGAACTCTCAAAACTCCTGTCACTAGAATTATCGTCGCAGCTATCCCGTAAGCTGCATCAGCAAAAGCCACTCTTTTTGCTTCATCAAGTGTCATTTCTTTTTTTAAGTTGAACATCTCTACTGTCAGAGATGCAAAGGCTAGCATGAAGCCTAAGTAATGGAAATAAGCTGTGATTGAACTTGCCCACATGATGATCTCAGAAAAAGTGCAACGAACTAGAGAATTTTACTAGGTTAAAAAGCTTCTGGGAAATGAGTTAGTGGGGTAATATACCCCACCATTAAATGCTCAAGTTTTACCCATTGCTATTTCTAGTTTCAATTGCCGCCATTCTACCATACCGCCAGTAATATTAAAAACCGCTTCAAACCCTGACTTAATCAGAAAGTCGGCAGCAATTGGACTGCGGTGAGATGTTAAACAAATAACAGCAATTGGTTGATCTTGGGGCAAATCTCGAAACCATTGGGGTAAAATCCATTTGCGAAGCCAAGAAATTCTCCCGATCAAAATTCGAGGTAAACTGAGATTGATTGCACCAGGAGCGTGACCTGTGGCATACTCTAACTGACTGCGAACATCAATTAATAAAGGTCGGTTAGATAACTGAGTGAATTCTAGAGGGGAGAGATTAACCAGACTTGGTTTCATTAAAGATATAGATGCCATTGAAAACCTCTTTTCAATTTCAACTCACCAACATTTTTTGACAATCTTAATTGCCACCTTCTGCTGCACATTCGTGATGATGTTGATGACCGTGTTCGTGACGATGTTTATGATCGTGTTTTTCTTCATGTTTGTGTTCACCGCCATGTTCGTGACATTCTGCTTCTTCTCTCACTAAAGAACCATCAAGATAAGCGCTCACCGCTTTGTCTAAATCGGTTTCTTTGGTGACAATTGCTGCAATTCCTTTGCGTTCCAGCCTTTCCACCAAACCGCGTCCCATTCCCCCAGCAATCAAAACTTGTATATCATCTAATGGATGGGATTCATCGGGTGAACTATCGTGAAAAGATTGTGCTGGAGATAATTCTAAAAGTTGCTTGCCCAGAATTTCTGTGGCGTTGGTTTCGTAAATCCAAAATTTGCGGCAATGTCCAGCGTGTTCTGTAATCGCTGTTTTATTTTGACTCGCTAAGGCGATTTTCATAGCTGCTCCTGCTCTTTAAAGTGTTGATAATTTAGGCTTAATGCGTCAGTTACTTTCAATGGTTGAAAATCTTTAACTGAGATTTCGATTCAGATGGAAAACTAACTAAACTTTTGAGGTTTTCTGGGACTGAAAATACTGATGAGCATAAGCTTCCAAGGGACAATTAGGCTTGTGTTCCAGTCCCAAAGCCTGCCGACGCTCTAAATAATGTTGTTCCGTCCAGTTTTGTTCAATAGCTAAAGTTAATAAAGTCATTACTCCGGCTCGTAAACCTGACGCACATCGCGTATAAATTGGTTTGGGTGCGGCATCAACGGCTTGGATAAAGCCTTCGAGAGTGGCTGGAGTTAAGTTTAGTCTATCGATGGGCAGACTAATAAATTCAAAACCCAGTTGTTTGACTTGTTCTGCATTCAATTGATTCTCTTCACTGATTGTACACAAATCAATGATGGTTTGGTAGCCTTTTTGGTGAATTTCTCTCAGTTCTTCCTGGGAAACAACATTACCAATTGCTAGAGATTCAGTTACGTTTTGAAACATTAATTTTGTCCTACTGTTGATTAATTGATTTATGCTTAAACCCACCAGGGAGCATTCCCAGTTCGCGGGTCAATTTCTGTCCAAGGAGCCATAAAAATTGTGTTGTTTTCAACGGTGACGCGAACTAATTTCAGTGGGAGAGGTGCGGGCCCACGCACGACAGAACCATCAGGACTATAGCGAGAACCATGACAGGGACATTGAAATTGTTGGTCGGTTTCATTCCAAGGAAATGTGCAACCTAAATGGGTGCAGTTATCGACAATTCCGATATTGTCGATCGCGCCGTCTTGTTTGACAATTAAATAAGTAGGTTCGCCAGCTAACCCAGCAACTAAGGCGCGAGTTCCAGGGGGTTCTGCTAATATCTGGCTGGCAGGAATGGGATTGCCTAATTTATCTTTGGCGATGATTGCTCCTCCTGCGCCGCTTTCTGTGGGTGGGATCAAGTATTTGGCTACTGGATAAAGTGCGGCTCCCGCAGTGGAGGCCACGACTGCACCCGTCAAAAAATTGAGCAATTGCCGACGGGATATGGAAGGACTATCGAGGGGAAAAGTGTTGTCCATTTTGGATTCGTTCTTAAGTTGGTGCAATTTGCACCATTAATACTACTATATAGCTAATTAGTCAAATAGTCAAGTCAATGTTTTACTTTTTCTGGTTGAAGCTTGCCATCCAGGGCGAAGCGCTATAACTGTAAGTTGGAAACTTGTTGATAGGCAAGCTCCAAATTA
>NZ_CACA01000190.1:0-837 GCF_000180455.1 Kamptonema sp. PCC 6506 | reverse complement strand
GCTCTGTCCCTCAATGATTTCCCAGTCAGTGTCCAGACAAACGGTACGCCCTTGATGTTTGGGAAGAGATTTTATCAACCGCGCCTGAGTCAACAGAATTGGTACAGAGGCATCTTCTAGCATGAAAGCCAAACGCTCTGGGGGATAAGCTGGGTCTAACGGTACATAAGCCCCGCCAGCTTTGAGAATGCCCAGCAGTCCCACTATCATTTCCAGGGAACGCTCTACACAGATACCTACCAATACCTCTGGCCCCACACCCAAATTCCGCAAGTGGTGTGCTAGCTGATTCGCTCGTTGATTCAGTTCTTTATAGGTTAGTTGCTGCTCTTCAAAGACTAATGCGATCGCATCAGGAGATTTCTCTACCTGCTCTTCAAACAACTGATGTATACAAGCATCTTTAGGGTAATCAGTTTCCGTATGGTTCCACGCTGCTAACTGCTGTCGTTCCCACTCAGTTAACAGAGGCAATTGTGCAATTTTCTGCTCTGGGTTAGTAACGATACCTTCGAGTAAAGTCTGAAAATGACCTACCATCCGCTCGATGGTCTCAGCATTAAACAAATCTGTGCTGTACTCAAAACGACCGACTATGCCCTCCGATGTCTCCTGTAATTCCAGGGTCAAATCAAACTTTGCCGTTTCGGTATCAATGTCCAACTGATTCCAATTCAGCATCGTATCAAAGCCTGACATCGGCGGTTGCAGAACAAAAGCAACCTGGAAGAGTTGGTTTTGACCTAAATTCCGCTCTGGTTGCAGTGCTTCTACCAACTTCTCAAAAGGCAAATCTTGGTAAGCAAATGCTCCCAAAGCCACTTCCCGCACTCTTTC
>NZ_CACA01000191.1:0-7292 GCF_000180455.1 Kamptonema sp. PCC 6506 | reverse complement strand
CCTATCTCTTGCTTCCTCTCTCCCCAAAAATCAAGCTAGGGCTGCTACTCTCAAGTTGAGGTGAGGGTAGAGGGGGAAGCGATCGCACAAAGTAGCTACCCTTTGGCGACATTCTGCTGTCACTGCTTCATCTTCTGGTTGTAGCAGGCGATCGGCAATAATATTGGCAATTTCGATAAATTCTGTGGTTCCCATCCCCCTTGTGGTCATTGCTGGTGTTCCTAACCGCAGGCCGCTGGTGACGAAGGGTGACTCTGGATCGAAGGGTACGGTGTTTTTATTGGCTGTAATGTTAACCCCACTGACCAGTTGATCTGCTCGTTTGCCTGTCATGGGGAGCGATCGCAAGTCAACTAGCATCAAGTGGTTGTCGGTTCCACCTGAGACAATCTTTAACCCCCGATCCAGCAATTGAGCAGCCATTGCGCGAGCATTTTCAATCACTTGGCCGGAGTAGATTTTAAATTCTGGCTTTAAGGCTTCGCCAAAGGCTACGGCTTTGCCGGCAATGACGTGCTCTAAGGGCCCTCCCTGGTTGCCGGGGAAAACTGCCTTATCCAGCTTTTTACCCAGTTCTGGGTCGTTTGTCAAAATTAAGCCGCCTCTGGGGCCCCGGAGGGTTTTGTGGGTGGTGGTGGTGACGACGTGACAGTGAGTGAGGGGGCTGGGGTGGTGTCCTGTTGCGACTAGACCGGCGATGTGGGCGATGTCGGCGAGGAGGTATGCACCTACTTCGTCTGCGATCGCTCTAAATTTCTCGAAGTCGATTGTACGAGAATAAGCTGAATAACCGCAAATCAACAATTTTGGTCGATGCTGTTTTGCTAGTTCTAATATTTCAGCATAGTCTAACTGTTCTGTTTCCCGGCTCACGCCATAGTGATGAACTTTGAACCACTTGCCAGATACGTTGACAGGGGAACCATGAGTTAAATGTCCGCCGTGAGACAAGTCCATGCCCATAATCGTGTCTCCAGGCTCCAGCAGCGCTAAGAAGACTGCAAAATTAGCCTGAGCTCCAGAGTGGGGCTGGACGTTGGCGTGGGCGGCCCCAAATAGCTGTTTGGCGCGATCTATAGCCAGTTGTTCTACACTATCGATAAATTCGCAGCCGCCGTAATAGCGTTTGGTGGGTAGACCTTCTGCATACTTGTTGGTCAAGACAGAACCTTGAGCTGCTAAAACTGCTGCTGACGTGAAGTTTTCGCTGGCTATGAGTTCTAAGTGATCCCGCTGCCGTTGGAGTTCTTTACCGATCAAATCGGCAACTAAGGGATCGGTCTTGCCCAGTAATTCTAAGTTAGTATCGCTCACGAAGTAAACCTCTCAACAAATTGGGAATTGGGGATGGGGTATTCGGTCTTGGGGAAGTTTAAGGAAGCACGAAAGAATGAGGAAATTTCCCTGTTTTGCTATTTTCCCATCTTTTTAGTCCCCAGTAGGCGAAGGTCATCCCACTTCCTACCTAGTTTCCCTATCCTAAGTTAACTGGGACTATACTGCTTCTCCCAGACTATGGCTGGGGAAGTATTGACATAAATATTACATTGTGTTCACCTTTAACCGATAGTCTCAAAGTCTTGAAGTACAATGAAATTAGCGGTCTGGACTCTCCCGGAGGTGTCAAATGTTAGTCATTTTAATGGAAAACCAGATGCTTGCTCCTCAGTCTGTATGTCAAAGTTGTTTACTGGCGGATCGGAGCGGTCAACCCCGCTGGACGGGAAATCAACTCCGCTGCGGCCATCCAATCCGTAAACCTGCTACTAGCCAACCCGACCAATACGAGTGTCAGATGGGCTTCCGCATTGCGAATATACAGTAGTGTTTTTGTGCTAGCACTTAGGTTGAAAGGTTGAGAGCGGCTTTGTATCGGCGAGTCGTAAGTAGTTGTGCAACTACGCGATCGGGGTTCTCCTGAAAACCCCATGACTTCAGTAAGAACAGGAAACACGAACGCCGGGTTAAAATCTACCTTCGATATTTTCCCTACTTTAGCACCCAACTTAGAAAAACCGTATTACGATAAGAAAGTCAGGAGGTTAGAAGCTGGCACATGAGAAACAGTCTCTGATTTTCACGGACAAAAACCAAATTGGCAACTTTAAACTGAATGGTTAATTACTGGACTTAGGAGAAATTTTTATGACTTGGCGCGGCTCTACGACTGTTCCCGAACGCATTTTTGCTTGTTTGCCTTATCTGTTGCCCTTGATTGACGGGCTACAGTTTGGTCAGTTCTTATTTCGACAGTTTCCAGTGCTAGGGCTATTTTTTGTGCCGATAGTTCCAGTGCTAAAGATTTACCAAACAGTACCGTTTGCTGGGTTGATTATCTTTTTTGGCTTGTATTTGGGCGTGGTAAGAAACGAAAATATTAATCACTTTATTCGTTTCAATGCGATGCAGGCTATTCTGATCGACATTATTTTGATTCTGTGCAGTTTGATTTTGGGAATTTTTGCTGGTGGTCAAGTCAGTTTTGTGATTCAGACTCTTTTTAACATGGTGTTTCTAGGTCTGGTGTCAGCATTTGTTTATGCTGTAGTTCAGTCTCTATTAGGACGTTATGCAGAAATTCCTCCGCTGTCGGATGCAGTTTATATGCAGGTACGGTGACAATTATAGCTAGGGGCTAGGGGCTAGGGGCTAGGGGCTAGGGAAGAGGTTACTCTGTAAGGAATTATGGGCTAAAGATAGCAGTTGTACTTGCCCTAATCGCCCTGGCGGTTGCTATAAAAGTTAAAAATTAAAAATTAAAAGTTAAAAATGAAGAATTTAATTTTTAACTTTTAACTTTTAATTATCTAGGGCCTACAGTGTTTTCTAGGGCACCAATACCTTCTATTTCGACTCTGATGCGATCGCCTATTTGTAATGGCCCTACACCTTGGGGTGTTCCAGTTAATATTACATCTCCCGGCATCAGGGTCATAACTTGGCTAATATAAGAAACTAGAAAATCTGGTGAAAAGACCATTTCATTAATCTTGGCAGACTGCACTGGTTCATTCGTGTCGTTGATAAAAGTCTGTAATTGTGCACCAGGACTCAATTCGCGGACTATCCAAGGCCCCAATGGACAGAATGAATCGAATCCTTTAGCTCTCGTCCACTGACCGTCGCGTTTTTGCAAATCTCTAGCTGTTACGTCGTTGGCGATGGTATAGCCCCAAATTTTGTTATGACCTTCTTCTGGGCTACAGTTAGTGCAAGGTTCCCCAATTACTAGGGCTAATTCTCCTTCGTAGTCTACTCGCTGAGATTGTGCTGGATAACGGATGATTGCTCCTGTAGGAATGATGGCGGTAGGCGGTTTGAGAAATAGCAGAGGTTCAGCAGGGACGGGAGTACCCATTTCGGCGGCGTGGTCAGTATAATTTTTGCCGACAGCGATGATTTTCGAGGGGGAGCAGGGGGCAAGAATTTTATATGTGTCTGGTTGCAGCTCTAAGTCTGTGGGTTGTCCTTTCAGCCAGGGAGGTGCATCGAGTACCTGGACGCTTCTGCTCAGTTGTAGCAAACCGTAATGAATCTGTCCTTGTGGGGTTTGAATGCGGATGTAGCGTTGAGCCATAGGTGGTGATTAATTTTCAGTTGGTAGGGGCGAAGCAAGTCGATTTTGAGGCTATGCTAGACAACGCACAACTGAGTTGACATTCTCACCCTTAACCAATGCAGTATAGCGGGAGATTGGGAAATTCAAGAGTTTTGAGTTTTAAGTTTTGAGTTTTGAGTTAGGCTCTACACAAAAGTCTGCGATCGGGAAATTAGGATACATTGGTTTGTAAGGGCAACTACCCACTCAGCGTATGGGGTTGAGACTCGATCGCTTTTCTACCATTATTAAACCTGTTTCTGTACAAAATCCTTGTAGGGGTCGATCCCAGGAATCAATTGGGAGTTCGGCTAAGCAAGCAAATTCAAAGATGATGCCGATCGCAGGCTTTGATGACCACTCTGGTAAACTTAACATTCTGTCATAATAGCCGCCACCGTAACCTAAGCGATAGCCGTTGGTGTCGCAAGCTACTGCGGGTACAAGGATTAAATCGACTGCGGATGGTTCTAAGATGGGGCTGTCTGGATCGGGTTCTAGTATACCAAATTTTCCTGTTTGTAAATTATCTCCGGGTGTCCATTTATGCCAGGAGAGTTGATTACCGCTACAGCGGGGAAATCCCCATTTTTTAGGGATGGTAAATAGGGGTGTTAAGTCTGGTTCTTGGCGATAAGTGAAGTAGGCTAGTATTGTTTGTGCTTGGGTGAATAGCGGTGAGTGTTGGAGGTGGGTGCAGAGGCGATCGCTTTTTTGTTTCCAGGCTTGTACTGAGAGGGATTGGCGGGTTTTGAGATGCGATCGGCGTAATTCTGCTTTGGTTAGCATATTATTTATGATTGGTACTACACATATGCGAGTGGGCAATTAGGGATAGTACACTCTACTCAAGTTAGGTTTTAACTATTATTATAAATTATTCTTCCTCCACCTGTTGATTTATTCTATTTGGGTAAAATCGATCCATCAACAGAACGGGAACAAATTACCGCTTGTATTAACATTCTAGCTGGTTTGCGCTTTACCAAAGACGTTATTAACCAATTGTTTCGGGAGGAAATTATGCGAGAGTCAGTAACTTATCAAGACATTCTCCAAAAAGGAGTACAACAGGGTTTACAACAGGGTTTACAACAGGGTTTACAACAAGCTCAACAAAGCTTGAGAAATTCTATTCTCGAAGCGCTAGAAACCCGTTTTGGCTTTGTCCCGCCAGAAGTAGTTCAGCAATTAGAGCTGTTAACGGTTGTAGAATTGCAAAGGTTAATACGTCAAGCTTGGACTTGCGAGACAATAGATGAATTTATCGCTCAACTAGGGTGAAAGTTAAGTGACATCATAGGGATAAGTTCCCTTCCACAATCATCCGAAAAAACCCGGTTCGTTGACGAAACCGGGTTTTATTGGAAACTTACACGGCGTGTTGCCGATACCACTCAATCGTTTTCTTCAACCCTTTCTTAAAGTCCATTTCAGCAGTAAACCCAAACGCCTTTCTCGCCCTTTCCGTATCCAAACATCGGCGTGGTTGACCATTGGGTTTATCCGTCTGCCAAACTATTTCTCCCTCATATCCCATCAATTCACATACGAGATTAATCAAGTCTCTAATTGAGATTTCATGATTAGTTCCCAAATTAACAGGTTCCGAGTCATTATATGATTGAGTTGCCATCACAATCCCCCGCGCTGCATCCAAGGAATACAAAAACTCGCGAGTAGGACTACCATCACCCCAAACGGGTAACTCTTTATCACCTCTTAGCTGTGCCTCATGTACTTTCCGAATTAATGCTGGAATTACATGAGAACTTTTGGGATCGAAATTATCCTCCGGGCCGTATAAATTCACAGGCAACAAATAAATACCATTAAACCCGTATTGCTGGCGATAGGATTGCAATTGAACTAATAAAGCTTTCTTTGCAACTCCATAAGGCGCATTAGTTTCCTCCGGGTAGCCATTCCAAAGATCCTCCTCTTTAAAAGGTACGGGAGTAAACTTGGGATAAGCACAAATAGTACCGAGACAGGTAAATTTTTCAACTCCTGCTTGATAGGCGGCGTGAATTAGTTGAACCCCCATCATCAAATTGTCGTAAAATAATTCAGCAGGCTTTTGTTGATTTAAACCGATGCCACCGACGTGAGCAGCTAAGTGAATTACAATATTTTGGTTCTCGGCAGCACGCTGGCAATTTTCCATCACTCTGAGGTCAAAATCGTGCGAGCGCGGGATCGAAATCTTGTCGCGATTAGCCCCTGCTTTCACAAGCCGATCGATCACATTACGACCCAAAAAACCAGCCCCGCCCGTAACCAGAATCCGCTTCTCGCTCAAATCTAACCCAGCCATATTTCTATCCTCAATTGAAGAGCAATTTGCTTGTACAAGCTGTAGAGTGGGCATTGACCAAAAGTATTTTTTTACCTAAATGATAGATATTTTGGCGGTCAATGTCTACCCTACTTTTAATTCAGTTAAAGGGTGCAGAACTTAATCAAAACTGTTGCCAGAACCGCGAAGCTGCTGTTCTAAAGATTTGATGTCAGAGTCCACCATTAATTTTACTAACTCCTCAAAAGTAACAGAAGGTTCCCAACCCAACTTTTGCCGCGCCTTAGTCGAATCACCGATTAACAATTCCACTTCGGCTGGACGCAAATAGCGTTCGTCAAACTCAACATATTCGTGCCAATCTAAATTGACACAATTGAATGCCTTATCTAGAAATTCCCGGATAGAATGGGTTTCATTAGTAGCCACTACATAATCATCAGGTTCGTCGTGCTGTAACATCAGCCACATCGCCTTCACGTAGTCCTTAGCATAGCCCCAATCGCGCTTAGAATCAAGATTGCCTAGGTAAAGTTTTTTCTGCTTTCCTGCTACAATCCTAGCTACAGCACGGGTAATTTTTCGAGTTACAAAGGTTTCACCACGCCGGGGCGATTCGTGGTTAAATAGAATGCCATTAGACGCAAACATCCCGTAAGATTCGCGGTAATTCACAGTTTGCCAGTGAGCATAAACCTTTGCACAAGCATAGGGACTGCGCGGATAAAATGGTGTGGTTTCTTTCTGAGGGACTTCCTGTACTAAACCATACATCTCAGAAGAACCTGCTTGATAGAATCGCACTTCGATCCCTGTGCGGTGTCGGTAGTCGCGAATTGCTTCCAAAAGGCGCAGTGTCCCTAAACCAACTGCGTCAACGGTATATTCTGGAGCGTCAAAACTAACTCGAACGTGAGATTGAGCACCTAAGTTATAAATTTCTGCGGGTTTGACTTCTTCTAAAATCCGGCGCAGGGTAGTACCGTCGGTCAAGTCACCATAGTGTAGGAATAAACGGGCATTTTCACTGTGGGGATCGACATAGATATGGTCAATGCGATCGGTATTGAAGGTTGAACTTCGCCGGATAATACCGTGAACTTCATATCCTTTTTCTAGCAGCAATTCACTCAAATAGGAGCCGTCTTGACCTGTAATACCGGTGATTAGCGCTCGCTTGCGTTCCGTCATCTGATTTTCCCTTCACAGACACTTTAACTCTAAGGGCTAGGCTGTTGTTACTTGCCTTTGCCATTATCAAATTTCTACGTTAACCTATAATCCCCAAGTCAGCGTCAAGGAACTGTATAGTTTTTGCAAAGATATAGATCTCTGATGAGTCGGAAGGATGTGGAGATGGGGAGCGGGGGAGCGGGGGCAGGGGAGCGGGGGAGC
>NZ_CACA01000192.1:0-20443 GCF_000180455.1 Kamptonema sp. PCC 6506 | reverse complement strand
AAAGTTTTAACAGTCAAAACCTGCGGCGGCGAAGCATCAGGCGGATAGAGAAAATCGACCTCAACAAGTCGTCTTTCTCCCGATGACATCTTCAATTTTACTAAAGGTTCCCCCTGCTGTCCACGCCGCTGCATTAAATGCACGTAGCGAGTTTGAGGAATTCTACTATCATCAGTGTAGCGAAGCCTTACTGTACCGCGAAAAAAGATTTGATTAGCTGGCGGTTCTAAAAAACTCAATCCTCCCAAAGTTAACCGATCTGTTTTAATTGGAGTTTGAATAGCTATAGTAATATTTTGAGTTTCGCTAGTAGAATTATCAAGGGGTAAACTAAGGTTATATTCAATTCCATAATTGCCGTGAGCAAAGTAGGCTGTATCTGAATATCTTACCAACATCCGAGCACTTTGCACTCGATCCGTGCCTAACATTCCGCGAGGAAGTGTAGATAAACCATAGGAAAAGGCTTTTCCTGGTTGGGGAATACTCAGTTTAGATTCACCAGATTTATCAACTAGGTTAGCTTGCCATCGCGAACCTAAAGCAACTCCAGCAACTCTCCCATAAATGATTCGATCTTCTGTTTTTTCCGGGGGAGTTGGCGCGAGATCGCGGGGCCCGGCAACATCACTATTCTCTAATAAATTTTCCCATTCTTCTAAACTAGGTGCGCGTTCATTTCCTAACGCATCCAGAGGCGCAAACATTGCCAAGTTAGCTATATAAATTTTACCATTACTTCGCAATCGCATCAAGGTAGAGCGCCCATTTAGCGGCGGTTCTAGTTCCCGTACTGGGATAGAATAATTCATTAAAATCTGGCTTTTTCCAGGTAAAATTATTAATTGTGCAGGCACATCAGATTGCCGCTTTCCTCTGAGGATATCACTCATCACGCGACTACCAGGCCCCGCGTAGATATTGCCATCAAGATTGTTTGCATAAGGCGGCAAATCGATAAAAGGTGCATCAGGTTGACTCAGATAGCTTGCGGCCTGTAAGACATCAACTTTCACTGGTTGATTGCTGGGATTGTGTAAAATCAATCCCTGGTATAATGTACGCAAATTTTCGGGCGACCCTTTAGCAATATGGTGAGCAAATATATCAAATCTTCCCTCAAAAGGAAAGTTTAGGTGAGCCTGGGGATATTGTTTGCCATTTGGGGGAAAAGTTGAAAGTAAAATCCCCTCTTTTAACACTAATTCTGGGCTATTACTGTTAAAGGTTGGTACATTATCTAACTGTCCCGGTAAAGGACGTACTTCTTGAATTTGGACAATTTCTTGAGGTGGAGGTGATGTTTGACTGAGGTGGATAATTGGTAAAAAAGGTAGCATTATTTTAACTTAGCTTTGTGTAGTTCTGCTCTCAAAAAAGAACCGCTTGTTTTTGCCAAAGATTCTTTAAACTATTTTACAGTCATATCTAGCTGTGCGATCGCCTTCTAATGATAAAATTTTATGAATCATTGGTACTAAAAGATTAATGACGCGACAGCCTCACGATCAATTTGCCAAACAGTATTTAGCTGAACTACTAGCATCACTAGGAGAAGTAAATGTTAGCCGCGAAGTAAGTGGCGAAGTTCGCCAAATCGATGTCTGGTTTGCACCCGCACCGCAACCTACTGGCGATCGGCAAAATTTAGGATTACTTGGTAAAATAGTATCGAGTCCATGTTTGCTGGAACCTTTTCGGAATCAACCCAGCAAAACAGAGATTCGTAGCTGTATCCTCAAACTATTTTCCCTGCAAAGTGAGTTGCAGCGGCAAGCTAGACGTGAGGATGATGCTATTACTGAAACTGAGTTACCTCAATTGTGGATTTTGACAACTTCAGCTTCGGCTAGCTTACTCGATAGTTTTCGATTTACACTAGATCTAGATAACTAGTGTCAAGGGGTTTACTTTCTAGGCGAGGCGATGAAAACAGCAATTGTTGCAATTAATCAATTGCCAACTACGCCAGATACGCTATGGTTGAGAATTCTCGGAAAAGGGAGAACTCAGCAGCAAGCTATTGATGAAATCATCGCACTACCTGAAACAAATTCCTTACGCACCAATATTTTAGAACTGGTTTCAACCTGGCGAGTTAATCTACAAACAAAACAAGATTTAACTGAAGAAGATCGGGAGTTAATTATGAATTTAACACCAGCTTATGTCCAATGGCGAGAAGAAACTTTGCTACAGGGACGACAGATAGGAGTAGAGATAGGACGCTTTGAAGAACGGCGTATTCTTGTAGAAAACTTGTTAATAGCTAGGTTTGGGTCTATTGATGAAGCACTATTAGCAGTGCTTGAACCAATGCTTGAATTACCGCCGCAAGAGTTAACGCGAATGCTGCTTGAATTATCTCGCGAAGATTTGTTAACTAGATTTGGAAATAGAGAGAATTAATGATGAATCAAATCGCAAATTATGGCTCTTGGAAATCACCGATTACCTCAGATTTAATTGTCTCTGGTACAATTGGACTAGGGGGAATTTCCCTAGATGGCGATGATATTTACTGGATGGAAGGAAGGCCGTCGGAAGGCGGACGTAATGTCATTGTGCGTCGGACATCAGATGGTAAAATAGCAGATGTCACACCACCACCTTTTAATGTTCGCACTCGCGTACATGAATATGGTGGCGGCGCGTTTTTAGTTGCCGATCGCACAGTCTATTTTTCCAACTTTACCGATCAACGCCTTTACTGTCAAACAATTGATTCAGAACCTCAACCGTTAACACCTGTCGGTGACTGGCGTTATGCAGATGGCATCATCGATCGCCAACGAAATCGCCTCATTTATATCCGAGAAGATCATACCACTGGCAGCGAACCTGTTAACACAATAGTTAGCATTAATTTGGATAATGGTGAAGATATCCAAATTTTAGCTCATGGCCATGACTTTTACGCTTCGCCGCGCCTAAGTCCAGATAACTCTCAACTGTGTTGGATTAGTTGGAACCATCCAAATATGCCTTGGGATGGTACAGAATTATGGGTGGCAGAGATAAAAGCTGACGGTTATTTAGGTGAAAAACAATTAGTTGCAGGCGGAGTTAGCGAGTCTATTTTTCAACCTGAATGGTCAAGGGATGGAGTATTATATTTTGTTAGCGATCGTTCTAACTGGTGGAATTTCTATCGCTGGAAACCAATCCAGTTAACAAGTGAGACAAACTCCTTAAAAAAATGGGGAGGGGAAATCGAACCTCTGTGCGAAATGCCTGCTGAATTTGGACTTCCCCAATGGGTTTTTGGGATGTTAACTTATGCCTTTGTTTCAGGTGATAGAATTATCTGTACTTATACTCAACAAGGCATCTGGCATCTAGCTAGTATCGATCTCAAAACAAAACAGTTAACAACAATTGAGACTCCTTACACTGATATTTCAGGAATTAAATCCCACGACGACCGAGTTGTTTTTCTAGCAGGTTCTCCTACAGAATCCACAGCTATTGTACAACTAGATTTAGCAACAAATCAATTACAAGTGCTGCGGCGTGCTAGTGAATTAACCATCGATTCTGGTTATCTCTCTAACCCCGAACCCATAGAGTTTCCTACAGAAAACGGACAGACAGCTTACGCTTTCTTTTACCCTCCCAAAAACCGGGATTACACTGCACCTGCTGAGGAAAAACCTCCCCTGGTTGTTAAAAGTCATGGCGGCCCAACTGCTGCCACTTCTAGCAGTTTCAATTTAAAAATTCAATACTGGACAAGTCGCGGTTTTGCTGTCCTTGATGTCAATTACGGTGGTAGCACTGGTTACGGACGCGAATACCGCCAAAGACTAAAAGATCGATGGGGGATTGTTGATGTTGATGACTGTACTAACGGTGCAAAGTATTTAGCTGAAAAGGGATTAGTAGATAGCCAAAAAATGGCGATTGCCGGTGGTAGTGCAGGCGGTTATACTACTCTGTGCGCTCTCACTTTTCGAGACGTTTTTAAGGCGGGTGCGAGTTATTATGGAGTGAGTGATTTAGAAGCTTTAGCCACAGATACTCACAAATTTGAGTCGCGCTACTTAGATGAATTAATTGGCCCTTATCCTGAACGGCAAGATTTGTATAAACAGCGCTCTCCCATTCATTTTACTGAACGCCTATCTTGTCCAGTAATTTTCTTTCAAGGATTAGAAGATAGAGTTGTACCACCAAACCAAGCTGAGATGATGGTAGCTGCAATTAAAGCCAAAGGTTTGCCAGTGGCATACATTACTTTTGAAGGGGAACAACACGGTTTTCGTCGTGCTGAAAATATCAAAAAAACGCTCGACGGCGAATTCTATTTCTACTCGCGAGTATTTGGATTTGAACTAGCTGATGCTATAGAAGAAGTGCCTATTGCTAATCTTTAGCACTCCTCTGACTATTAGGTAGAGTGGGTTAAGCCACTCTACTAAGTTTGATTGTATTTAACTTACATAACACAGCACTAGCTTATCCCTCTTAGGGCAGATTTTACAAAAATTGACATCACTCCAATGGAATAATGTGCATTCGTAAATTTAGCTGCTGTTAAATTATGTTACAGCTTAAACTTATTACAGAGTAAAAGCGATCGCCTTAGCAATCCTGACATTGGCTTTCACGGCATAGATTCTTCCCCTCCTGATAGCTTGCGGTGAAATAACAGTTAAAGCAGATATTGTTTTCTTCAAGGCTCTATGCTATCATCCAAACCATACTCGCTATCGAGTACAAATTTAAAAGTAGTCACAACCTCAACCCTAGTTGAGTGAGTGAGTAGATGTCGTTTGACAGCAGCGTTGAAAATAAAACTTTTTGCGGATCGATCTCAAAAAGCTTATCCTCAACAATAACCGCGTCTTTAGACTCGGAACTGTCAAAAAATAATAACAACTCCGTTGAGTACAAGGTTACTGATTCAAACTGTCAGCTAACCGCAAACACATTAACGTTCACAGACAAATTTAACTTAACCAAACTCAACCTAATTGATAGTAATGACTTACATTTCTATCAAAAATAGGCAATTAAGCAGGTGCAGCTTATTAGTTGCGCTTGCGGCGGCTATTTAAACTTATGTATAACAGCCGCTAGAAATATTGAAGTGCCAGTAACGGAAAAAGCGATCGCCAATGATACGTAGTAGGAAAAATTCTGAAACGGATTGTAGGTTTAAGCGATAAAAACCGATACTAGCAGACTTTTGAGCAAGCTTAAAACACGCTAAAAATTGGTATTCTCGCTCTAAATTTGCTAGTAAATAAATAACTATAAAACTAGCACCTGATAGGTAAGAAAATCTCTTAAAGCGTATTGATACCAGACAACTCTATCAGTAAAAATAAGGCTACAAAATTCTTAGCTGTAGGTAGTTTTAAAACTATTTTAAAACTATTGTATTAATTGTTCGCACCGAACAGTTTTTCGGTGCTAAACAGTGCGTAAACAGCTTAATTTGGATTTTAGTCTTGAGAGAGTGTTGAGCTAAATATAACTCAGCACCGCTTCTGTTTGCTTTAATAAATAGGGCAAAAAACTTGAGTAAATCTAATTCATTAAAAATGATTTTAGATGTACAATTAAAAGCTAAGTATCGTTATTTAACTGAGTTCTTTACTGAATATTACTCCTATGAACGTGGATTTTATCAAAGCCCAAGTCAGGTTATTGCAGGGTGCAAGTGCCTCCGAGCAAGAAACCAGACTAAAGAATATCGGTGTTTGTGCGGGAGTTATCAAGGCTGGAGAGTATCTAACACCGCAGCGCCGACACGCCGTTACTCTCTGGCTGCGAGCTAATGCAGTTCGCCTCCGGCTTCCGCAACTCCCGATTGAATTTGCAGTGGAAAAAAGATCGCAATCAAGCAGTTAAATAATAATCTACCCGTCAATCATAATCTGCACCAGTTTCGTAACTTTTCTATCTATCAGCTCTCCATTTTCTCAATAGTTTACTCTTCTAACAAAATCCCTATAAATCACTTTAAAAGGAGGTTGAAAAATTACAGTTTAGAGTTTAGATAGAGTTGTATGTTATTGCGTTTTAACGCTAAAGTGCAACAATATACTTGGGAGCATCCAAATTTCGGATTAAATTTTCATGCAGTTTCGGGTGCTCCCCCGCACTTTTTGAGTATATTATAGCAACCGCCAAGGCGGTTTAAGAGGGGCTAGGGGCTAGGGTCTAGGGGCTAGGGAAGACGGAAGAAGGGTTTAGAATCAGGGTTTTAAATTCAGAATGTCCTAACTGCCTTGGCAACTGCTATATTTAATTCCGATTGCCTAGTCGCGGCACTTTATACCAGCATCAAAGACTTTTTTATCCCTTGTTGAGGTTTCTACCCGCCATCCATGCTCCTATCTCTCCGAATTGAAAACTTTGCCTTAATCGATAGTCTAAATATCGATTTTGGCCCCGGTTTAAACGTCTTTACAGGCGAAACAGGTGCAGGTAAATCAATTATCTTAGATGCTCTAGATGCTACTTTAGGTGGCAAAATTGACCGTCGCGCCATTCGTACAGGAACAGCGCGGGCAATATTAGAAGCTACTTTTGAGTTAGATCGATCTGCGGTTCAATGGCTGAACGAACAAGAAATAGAACTGATAGATGGAAACTTAGCAGTTTGTAGCCGAGAACTTACGGCTGCTAGCGGTGCATTTCGCAGCCGATCGCGCTTAAATGGTATTCTCGTTAATCGCCAACTGATGGATCAATTGCGCGATCGCCTCGTTGAAATTACCGCCCAAGGTCAAACAGTACAACTCGGACAACCCGCCCTTCAGCGTGAATGGCTCGACTTCTACGGGGGTTCGGAACTCATTAATCATCGCCAAGCAGTAGCCGCCGCCTATACCGCCGCCCAACAAGCCGCCGCCGCCCTCACGCGCAGACGACAATCCGAACAACAACGCTTGCAAAGGCTCGATCTCTTGGAATATCAAGTCCGCGAACTTGGTGAAGCCAACCTCAGCCAACCAGACGAACAAGAACAACTCGAACAAGAACGTACTCGACTCGCCCACATCGTAGAACTACAAGAGAAAAGTTACAAGATTTATCAAGCCCTCTACCAGAATGATACCGGGGCCGCCGCCGCCGGCGATTTGCTCAGCCTTGCGGAAAGTTCCCTCAGCGATATGACAGTTTATGACCCCCAATTGCAGCCCATACTAGAAATGGTCAGCGACGCTTTAGCTCAAGTGACAGAAGCAGGTAGGCAAATTAGCAGCTATGGCGAACAATTAGAGACAGATCCTCAAAGACTTGAAGAAGTAGAAGAACGGATTCGGGAACTGAAACAAATCTGCCGTAAATATGGGCCTTTGAGCGAAGCGATCGCCTACTACCAGAATATCCAAATAGAACTTAAAGAACTCCACGACGGGGGCGAATCAATGGAAGCCCTAGAACAAGCCCATATAGCCGCTTTTGAGCAGCTTAAAAGCGAGTGTCATACCCTAACATTAAAACGCAAAGCAGCAGCCCTTAAACTCGAAACTCGCTTAGTGGAAGAACTTAAACCTTTAGCAATGGAGAAAGTACAATTTCAAGTAGAGATTAGTCCTTGTTCTCCCACAGCCGGAGGTGCAGACGCGATCGCCTTCTGTTTTAGTCCCAACCCCGGAGAACCCATGCAACCATTAGGCGCGATCGCATCAGGAGGAGAAATGAGCCGCTTTCTCTTGGCCCTCAAAGCCTGTTTTTCCCAAATAGACAGTTCCGAAACCCTAATTTTCGACGAAATCGATGTCGGAGTATCGGGAAGAGTCGCCCAAGCGATCGCCCAAAAACTTTACCAACTCACCCACAGACATCAAGTCCTCTGCGTCACCCACCAACCCCTCGTCGCGGCTATGGCCGACTCCCACTTCCGAGTTAATAAACAAATCATCGCAGACGCAGGAGATGGGAGAGAGCGGGAAGATGGGGGAGAATTTTCCAGTTTGGCAACTCCCAACCCGCCTGAAATCCGTACAGTTGTTAGAGTCACCCTGCTTGACAACCAAGAGAAACGGCGCGAAGAACTAGCCCAACTTGCCAGTGGTAGATCCGCCACAGAAGCGATCGCCTTCGCCGAATCCCTCCTCGCCGAGGCCGCCATCCTCCGCCAAACCCACTCAGAACAGCAAGCGATCGACCTCAAAAGCCAAAATCACACCAGAGGAAGCCATCAAAAAACTTACACCGACAAAAAACGCAAATCCTAAGTTAACTCTATCCAGCCCAAAAATATTTAAAATGCTAGCAGACGACAGTTGCAGGATTAAACCACCACCTATATAGTGCCAAGATGACAGAAATTCTGGCTGAAAACCACAATTGTAGAAACCAGCACACATATTAGCAAGTTATGATGCAACAATCATGGCAAGGCTAGACCCTACCCAGATTTAGCAACAGCCCACTATCCAAGTAAACTGGGAATAAGTCTTAGACTCTGCTTACTAGGTGCTATCTACCCGCCCTGGTGAACTTGCCCACCCCTCACCCGTCAAAGACCAACCCTTACGCAATAGCCTCTGTAAAGGTCTATGAAATCTGCATCTCCCAACGTATCTATGGACAACGCTACCACCGCCGTGATAGATGTTGTCCCTCAGAATGACAATCATCAGGTTCAGCATCCCAAACCTAACTCTAGTAGCAGTTCTCTCACCATAGCCCAAGGAAACTTCTCTACCTTCCTCGCCCCCCTTAACAAAGACAACTTTAAGCACGTCACTAGAGATGTAGAAGATAAGCTGAGAGTTGTTAATCAAACGCTAGGGATGTTGGACAATCTACTGGACAGCCAGGGATTTGATGCCATCCTGAATGAAATGTTGCAGTCCATCACCCTCAAAACAGGGGAATTGTTGAATGCAGACCGCAGCACTATTTATTTATTAGATGACGAAAAAGATGAACTCTGGTCGATTGTCGCTAAAGATGAAAAAGGCAACAATCTAGAATTAAGATTTCCCTCCACCGCAGGTATAGCCGGAGAAGTAGCTACCTTTAAGAAAGTTGTTAACATTGGCTTCGATTTCTATGACGATCCGCGCTCAGCCACCGCTAAGAAGATGGATCAAAAAAATGGATATCGCACCTTTTCCATGCTGGCGATGCCTCTGCTGAATGAGGACACAGGGGAGTTGGTAGCAGTAGTCCAACTGATTAATAAATTAAAAATAGATCACGAACCTCATGGACGATTAGAAGACAAAATTGATACCTGTGGATTTACCGCAGAAGATGAACAAGTATTTAGAGAATTTGCACCCTCAATTCGCCTAATTTTAGAATCTTCCAAGTCTTTTTACGCAGCAACTCAAAGACAGCGTGCCGCAAGTGCGCTGATGAACGCCGTCAATGCACTTTCTCAGAGCAGTTTAAACTTAGACGATACCCTTGCCAGAGTAATGGATCAGGCAAAAGAATTAATGAACGCCGATCGCAGTACGCTTTGGCTATTAGATGAAGATAAAAATCAACTCTGGACAAAAATTCCCATCGGCGGTAATTTACAAGAAATTAGAATGCCCAGAAATGCCGGCTTCGCTGGCATCGTTGCCGAGTCAGGAGAACCTCTCCTATTACCCTTTGATGTCTATGACGATCCCCGCGCCGTCAAGTCAAAGGAAACCGATCAAAAGTCGGGATATCGGACTTGCAGTATGCTATGTATGCCTGTCTTCAATGCTGACGGCAAATTAATAGGAGTTACCCAATTAATCAACAAAAAAAGACAGGGAGAATATCCCGCCTACGACTCCGCAAACTGGCCGGAAGCACCAGATCAGTGGCGGTCGAGTTTTAACCGCAATGATATGGAATTTATGAAGGCGTTCAATATTCAAGCTGGAGTCGCCTTACAAAATGCTAAACTTTTCGCTGAAGTCAAGCAGCAAGAACAAAGACAAAAAGATATGCTCCGCAGCTTGACAAATGGCGTAATTTCTACAGATAAGAATGGTCATATCGTTGCTACCAACGATAGTGTAAAAAAACTACTGGGAGCTACCGATGCCGACCTCGCAGAAGGCAAATGCTTGCGCGAGTTAATCAATCTAGAAAAAGGGAATTTTATCCAGTGGTTTGAAGCAGCTTTGTCACCCAAAGAGGAGAAAGACCGCCGACAGTTTTACCCAGACCAAGTTTTACTACCCCTCGAAGGCGAACCCCAAAGTGTTAATTTATCAATTAACTCAATGGCAGATGCAGTCGATCCTGATAAAGTCAATGGGGCGCTATTAGTCATGGAAGACATTAGCGGGGAAAAACAAGTAAAAAGCCTGATGTACCGTTACATGACCCCGGAAGTAGCCGAAGCTTTGTTAGCTTCCGGTGACACTGGACTCGGCGGTAAGCGCAAGCACGTCTCAGTGCTGTTCTCAGATATTCGCAGCTATACCACATTAACTGAAAAATTGCAAGCAGAAGAAGTGGTAGCGATGCTGAACGGATATTTTGAAGAGATGGTAGATGCCGTTTTTAAATACGGCGGTACTCTCGATAAATACATCGGCGACGCACTGATGGCTGTATTCGGTTCCCCCGCACCTCTGGAAGATCATAGTTGGTGCGCCATGCAAACCGCCGTAGAAATGCGGGAACGCTTAGTGGAATTCAATGCTACTCGCGTCAAAGATGGCTTAATGCCAATCAGTATTGGTATGGGTATCCATTCCGACGAAGTGGTGAGCGGTAACATCGGCTCCAGCAAGCGCATGGAGTTGACATCCATTGGCGATGGTGTCAACCTCGCCTCTCGCTTGGAAGGTACTTCCAAGCAATACGGTACAGACTTGGTGATCAGCGAAAATACTTATAAAGATTACGCTGAGCGCCTCTATGTTCGGGAACTCGATTTCATTACCGTCAAAGGCAAAACCGAACCTGTCACCATCTACGAACTTTTAGGCATCCGTGCGGGCTTTTCGCCAATTGGCAAACCCCTTAGCGAAGCTCAGCAGAAGGTGATAGAACACTATGAAAAGGGACGCGAGTGCTACAAACGACCAGTGAGCGAAAAGCTTTCTGACCGAGAGATTAGAGAGGTGTTAGATAGAGTCAAACAGATGTCTGCGGCTGAGATCAAGAAGCTGTCGTACAATGTCGAAGAGCAATTAGAGTATCAGCTTAAAAAACTGCTGTATTACATTAAAAAGCTGCCAGAGGCGAAAATCGCTAGACCCGGTAAGAAAGACGAGCTGATTAAGTTGCTCAAGCCTGAAATCAAGCTGCTGTCTTTGGAAACGATTAAAAATCTCTCCGAGGACGAAGTGAGAGTGCTGCTCAAAGCTAAAGTTAAGCAGATATCAGCAGAGGATATTAAGGAACTAGGAGAGGGCGATGCTAAAAAGCTTTTGGAGATCGAAGTTAGGCAGCCCTCAAAGCCTCAGATTAAGAAACTGACATCCGCTGAGATTAAGCAGCTATTAGAGGCTAAAATTAAAAGTCGGTCAGTCGAGGCAGTCGAGAATTTTTTACACGAAGAATTCCCGAACTTATCCCTAGATCAAGTTAAGAAGCTGCTCTCTGAGGTCAAGAGGCTGTTAGAACCTAAAGCTAAGCAAGCGTTTAAAGATGCTGACAGTCAATTTCACTCTGTTCTGGAAGCAGACCCCAAAAACAAGGCAGCTAAATTGCACATTGAGCGCTGTATGCTATTTCAGCACCAGCCTCCAGATGTCCTCAACTGGGACGGCGTTTGGAAACTCACGGAAAAATAAAAAACCTTGCGGCGGGGATCGCCGCAGGGTTGCCGCCCCCCCGCCCGAGAAGTCGAGAACTTCACTCAATTCTGTAGGGCCAAAAAATTGCTGTCAGTTAACCTCAAAGAGGTTTATTGGTAGAGAGTTAATGTTCTAGTCTTAGATATAGGAACTTTAAGCGCTAGTTATGAGTAATTTGAATTCGCAGTCCGCAGATATCGATTGGGTGGAAGACGTTTACCAACTGTTGATGGATATTGCTCGCTGCTCTTTGTCGGATATTCCCAGATTACCAGAGAACTTTTCTCAAAAGGCTCTGCCTCTGTTACAGAAGGTACAGAGTATTGAGGAAAGTCACGATGGGCAAGCAATCTCAAGTTCGCACTTTGGGTACGAGCGTGAGTGGGCACAGCAAGTGCGTCAATTTTTGCTGGAAATCACTAGCGTCTATTTGTCAGAGCAACCAAGAATGCCGGAAAATCTGGCAGGGAGAGCGATCGCACTGGCAGAAAAAGCCCAGGCTATTAAAGAAGTCGCAGAAAATGAAACGCCCTCGGCAGATGAATCGGACACCTCAGTGCCTCATCCAGAGGTGCTGCTGCAACTCCTACGTGAGAGCTTCAAAATTCAACGCTCCAAAAGCAGTAATCCAGATGCTCCCCAATGGCAGCAAGCGATTACCATGCTGGACGTAGTGCAGGGAATGTATAACCAAGTCCATGAGTGAATCAGTTTCGGCGCTCGACGCTTCCTCCCCATCCTTGCGAGCGGCTGGGGAGATATCTCTTTGGAGGTAGATTCAGGTTTTTGTGTAAAAAAGCTGGAATTGTGTTAGAATAACTTATAGTTATTTTTAGATCGCTTTCAGTGAGATCACAATAGCGTATCTACATTCCTTATGGAATCCAATAGTCAGCCTGCCAGTCCTTCAGACCGACCTCCTCAGCAAACGCTAGCCAATATTGTCGGAACTGCGATCGCTGTATTGACATTAACGCTGCCCTTGTGGGCGATCGCACAGTATTCTCCCACTAATATTCAGATTTGGCAACAAACACCCTATCAGCTCCAAAGATTTCCGCAGTGAACGGGAGTAGTCCTTGATCCTTCGGCGATTGAAATCGCTACTACACGAACGAAGTCCGCCTACGCGGACTAAAAGATAACCTGAGTTAGTATCAGGAGTCACAATTCCTGCTGTACAAATCCTTTCAGACCCCTACACTGCCAAAAATCTCTGAATCACTTCGTCGCTAAGTTCGCTAGTATTTCCCGATGCTACAATACCGCCTTTTTGCATCGCGTAGTACCAGTCAGCTTGACGCACAAAATGCAAGTGCTGTTCTACTAACAATACTGAAATACCCTTAGATGCCACAATACCCCGTACAGCCGCTTCAATTTCCAGAATAATAGAAGGTTGAATCCCTTCTGTAGGTTCGTCTAAAACCAATAATTGCGGCTGTCCCATCAATGCTCTAGCAATAGCTAACTGCTGCTGCTGTCCCCCGCTTAAATCGCCACCCATGCGAGAAAGCATAGTTTTTAACACAGGAAATAACTCAAATATCTCATCGGCAACTTCTTGCTTTGTCGGCCTGATTTTTCTGGCTTCCAAACCTAAAAATAGATTTTCCTCAACAGTCAAACGGGGGATAATCTCGCGGCCTTGCGGGACATAACCAATACCCATTTTCGCTCTTTTGTCAGGAGATTTGGAAACAATACCTTCTCCGCAAAAAGCAATCGCACCACTCCGAGGTTGCAGCAATCCCATCAGCGTTTTTAGCAGAGTAGTTTTCCCCACTCCATTGCGGCCAATTAAGCAAACCATTTTCCCCGCCGCCACACTCAAATCCACATCGCGAAGAATGTGGCTTTCACCATAGTAAACATTTAAACCAGAGATTTGCAGCATATTTTTTGGTAATGGGTAATAGGTAATTGTTAACGGTTAACTGTTAACGGTTAACGGTTAAATCTTTAAGCGGCTTTGTGCTCTTCTTCTGGTTTTCCTAGATAAACTTCAATTACACGCGGATCGTTTTGTACTTCATCCATACTTCCCTCGCACAAAACCGAACCTTGATGCAAAACCGTTACTTTTCTAGCAATTTGCCTGACAAACTCCATATCGTGTTCAATCACTAATACGGAGTGACTTTCAGCTAGCGAAATCAGTAAATCACCAGTCAAAGCCGTCTCTTCATCAGTCAAACCCGCTACAGGTTCATCTACTAATAATAAATCAGGAGACTGAGCTAATAACATCCCAATTTCTAACCATTGCTTTTCACCATGAGAAAGTAAACCAGCCGCAACGTCAGCTTTAGCAATTAAACCAATAGTTTCCAGTAAACCAGTCACCGTGCGCTTTTCAGCAACTGGAGGACGCTGCACCAGCGTTGAAAAAACATTTTTTTTGCGGTTACAAGACAGCTCTAAATTTTCCCTTGGCGTTAGATTCAGGTAAACTCGCGGCGTTTGAAACTTGCGGCCAATTCCTAAACGAACAATTTCATGTTCCGATAATTGACGCAAGTTGCGTCCTTTAAATATAACCCGCCCCTCAGTCGGCTGCACCTTACCCGTAATCACATCCAGAAACGTCGTTTTCCCGGCTCCATTCGCCCCAATTATCACTCGCAACTCACCCGCATCCATACTGAAATTAAGCGCATTTAGGGCCTTGAAACCGTCAAAACTAACGGTTAAGTTCTCAATTTCTAAAATTTTCTCGTTCATAAACTTAGTAATTGGTAATTGGTAATTGGTGATTGGTAATTGGTAATTGCTAATTGCTACACCGAAGTAGTTTCAAAGTATTGCGATTGCTTCGCTTCGCTCGCAATGACAACTGACAACTAACAATTAACAACTAACAACTAACCACTAACTATTATCTCTTCTCCAACTCTTCCCTTTCACGCTGTACTTCTGGATCTTCTTCCAAACTAGGATAAGTAACAGCATACCGATCTCTACCCAATAATCTCTGAAACAGTTCCCACCCTTGAAAACGCAGCCATCCAACTAAACCATTGGGAAGCACCATAACCACAATTAAGAATAGCGCCCCCTGGAAAAATAGCCAAACTTCAGGAAATTGTTCGCTCAACAAACTCTTACCAAAATTCACTAAAAGCGCCCCTACCACAGCCCCAACTAAACTAGCACGACCTCCAACTGCTACCCAAATTACCATTTCAATTGAAAAAGCAATATCCATCGCCTTCGGTGAAATAATCCCCGTTTGTACGGTGAATAAAGCACCAGCAATTCCTGCCAAAGCAGCAGAAATACCAAACACTACAACCTTAAAATCAGTGGGGTCATAACCTGAGAAACGCACCCGAACTTCATCATCGCGAATTGCGATTAGCAAGCGACCAAATCGGCCGCTAGTCAGCCAGCGACACAGGGCATAAGCACCTGCTAAAAATAATATTGTCAGAGTGTAAAAAATAAACTGCGTCTGCGGTGAATTAACTGTCGCCCCAAATATGGTTTTAAAATCAGTTAATCCATTAGTACCATTAATCAGTTTTTGTTGCCCGTTAAAAAAATTGAAAAATACAATTGTTGCCGCTTGAGTCAGAATTGAAAAATATACGCCCCGGATGCGATTGCGGAACACTAAATAACCGAGAAATGCCCCTAAAAATGCAGGCACAAGTACTACTGCTATTAAGGACAAAGGGAAAGAATAAAACGGTTGCCAAAACCAAGGGAGTTCAGTAACTCCGTAGAGATTCATAAATTCTGGCAATTTAACGCTGGCATCTGCGGGAATTTGCAATTTCAAGTACATGGCAAAAGCGTAGCCACCCAAAGCAAAAAATACCCCGTGTCCCAGACTCAGCAAACCAGTGTAACCCCAGATTAAATCAATACCAAGGGCAGCAATTGCCAAGGCAAGAAATCGTCCTAATTGGTTGAGGCGAACGCTGGGGAGGATCGCAGGCATGATAAAGATTAAAATGAGGGCTAAGCCAGCGATAATTGCTGCTTCAATAACAAGCGCACGCCTTTCTTCATTTACTAAAAATCCCGGTATTTCATGCTTCATTCTTTTCTCCTTATTTCTTCTTAGTTGATTTTTCTCTAAATCTTTTCCTCTCCTTTCTTCCTTCTTCTTTTATCCTTCAACTGTCCGCCCTTTCTGCGGGAAAATTCCTCCCGGCTTCACCTGAAGAAAAGCAATAATTAGTGCAAATACCATTACCTTTGCCATGCTAGTTGTCGCAAAGAAAGTAAAGAAATCAGCCAAAGGTTTAATCGGTGCCAGTATTAAAGCTAGCGTACCGGAACCAATCAAATAATTAGCCGTGCCAATAGCCATCGCCGCTACCACACTTCCTACTATTTTGCCGACACCTCCGACAACTACAACCATAAAAGTATCAACCACATAGTTTTGCCCCGTATTTGGCCCTACTGAACCCAGTAAACTAATTGCACAACCAGCAACTCCAGCCAACCCAGAACCTAGAGCAAAAGTTAGAGCATCCACTTGCTCAGTAGGGATTCCTAAACAAGCGCTCATGCTGCGGTTTTGCGTGACTGAGCGAATGCGAAGGCCCCAAACTGAACGCTGTAAAAATAGGTAAATTCCTACTAAACAAATCGCTGTAAGGGCGATGATAAAAAGTCGCGCATAAGGTAACTGAAAATTACCTAAAGGCAAACCGCCGCGCAGCCATTTAGGTGCAGTCACATCCACATTTTGAGCCCCAAACCAAGGCTTAGTCACATCTAACTTATAAGTTTGTCCTAAAAATGCACAAGCCGCCCAGGAAATGGCCAAAGATAAGGGCAACATTACAGCTACAATCCACTTACGAACTCGCTCGAAATCAGGGCGGCGGCGCAATACCCACATTCCGCCAAAAAATAGTAAACAAAACACGACAATTCCCGTTACTAATACCCAACTTACACTCCGCACAAACTGCTGTAAGATCAGACTAACGCCCCAAGTTGCCAGCAGAGTTTCTAAAGGTCTGCCATAGAGATAACGAATTACCCCTCGTTCCAGAATCAATCCCATGATTGCGGCAACTAAGAAAGCCAGAGGCAGGGCAAATAAAATATAAACTTCAAAGGCAAATCCTCCCACACCTTTGAAGTAGTTCTGCACCACAAAAGTAGTGTAAGCTCCCAACATCATTAACTCGCCGTGAGCCATATTAATTACGCCCATCAGCCCAAAAATAATTGCCAAACCCAAGGCAGCAATTAACAATACAGCGCCAATGCTAATTCCATTGAAGATTCCATCTAAAATTTGTGGTAGCAACCGTTTACTCCTTTTTTCATAGTTAGGAACTTAGGACTATAACGCCGTCTTCTGGGCAGTCAATCACCACCCAGAGGGCAGCGTTACGAACTCTAAGTTTGTTTGAACTTGCCTGGATCGGGTGCAGTTTTATTAGTCCAGTCACAAGTAAAGCCTTTAGTATCAGCGACAAACTGATTCCAGGGAATAGGTTTTACGGCCTCTGGAGTTGCAAAAACGATGTTAAATAAACCATCATCTCTAACTTCACCTAGTCGCACAGACTTAGCAAGGTGATGATTATTTTCCAGCGTGACTTTACCGCCGGGAGCATCAAAAGTTTGGCCCAAAGCTGCTGCTCTTACCTTCTCTAAATCATCTGCTGTTCCTGCTTTCTCAACTGCTTGCTTCCACAGGTAAACCATAATGTAAGCAGCTTCCATCGGGTCATTTGTTACTCGCTCTGCGCCGTATTTTGCTTTGAAAGCGTCAACAAATTTTTTATTCGCAGGAGCGTCAACGGTCATAAAGTAATTCCATGCCGCGTAATGACCTTTGAGATATTCCACGCCAATTGCTTTGACTTCTTCCTCAGCAATGCTGACCGACATTGACGGATACTTATCTGGCCCTAATCCTGCACCCTGTAACTGCTTAAAGAATGCTACGTTGCTGTCGCCATTTAAGGAATTGAAAATCACGCCACCGTCAGGCAAAGCCGCCTTAATTTTGGTAATAATCGGCGTAACTTCAGTACCTCCAAGGGGAATGTAATCTTCGCCAACTACTTCGCCACCTTTCTCGGCTAATTGGGCCTTGATAATAGTGTTTGCCGTGCGGGGAAAAACGTAGTCAGAACCAACTAAGAAGAATTTTTTACCTTTGTTTTGCAACAGCCAATCAACGGCGGGTTCTATCTGTTGATTCGGTGCGGCACCTGTGTAAAAAATGTTCTTGGAACACTCTTGACCTTCGTATTGTACGGGATACCAGAGCATATGATTTTTCTGCTCAAATACTGGCAATACCGCCTTACGACTAGCAGAAGTCCAACAACCAAAGACAGTGACAACTTTATCCTGGTCAATTAATTTTTTAGCTTTCTCTGCGAAAGTCGGCCAATCAGATGCGCCGTCTTCTACGATCGCTTCAATTTGCTTACCCAGTACGCCACCCGCTTTGTTAATCTCCTCGATCGCTAACTGTTCGGCATCAACGACGCTCTTTTCGCTAATTGCCATCGTGCTGCTTAGAGAGTGCAAAATACCTACTTTAATGGTATTTCCGCTGCCGGCTGCTGGCGACGGAGATGCACTAGGCGTTGGAGAAGCATCAGAACTTGCTGTAGGAGTTGGACTCTTGCAAGCTTTCAATAGCAAACTCGTTGCCAGGGTAGCTGAACTGTATAAAAGAAATTGCCGCCGATCAAATCGCTTTACCATGTCCTTTCTCTAAGTCCTAAATAGATGAGTTAGGTGATATTGCAGCCTATCACATTACGGTGTGATATTAGGACTAGGTTAAGTGTTTAGTTGTATTTTTAGATACAAAAATCAAAGTTGACAAAACGAAGATTTAGTGCATGGGGTTATTTGATTTTTTTCTGGATAATTTTCGCGCGATCGCCGATTACTAATTAGATTACTAATTAGATATGAAGTTTTATAAAATGCGGAGGGGTGCGATCGCGTGTTTGGAGTAAACTACCATCTTTATCAAGAGCGATCGCCAAGTAATAATAACCTCAAATTTACCATTCTTGCTCCGAACTTGGAGGTAAACGCAACTTCGGAAATCGATAAAACGTATCTCCCTCATCATCTACTTCTAAAACTGCTGAAAAAACCTGAACTTGCCGCTTTAAATACTGTTCAGCAACTTGAGCCTCAACCCTAGCCTTTGCCGCCAGTTGAATCAAAGAAACCTGGCTATTTTGTTTTTCCAACAACAGATAAAAAGCCTCATCTAACTGTCGCTTCTGCTTCTTTTCATTGACACTATTTAAAACCAATAATCCTAACAGAGAACCCAAGCCAATTATAAATACAAATTGTAGAATTGCCATAGTAATAAAACCACTTATTCAAACGAATGCTAAACATAAATAGTATAGCAACTGTCTTGGCGGTCAGGGGGCTACTAAGTGCTCAAACCTTTGCTGAAAATTGTTCTCTAGCTGTTGCCTTTCGCCCTCGGCCTTTTCACAAAAGCTAATCTAGCGAGAAAAAATTTGTAATTAGTAGAGACGCGATCGTTCGCCTCTCTACTAAAAAATTATTAATTCTCCACTAACTAGCTTGAGGCTGAACCAAATTCTTTGCTCCTCGAATCACCTTAGCAGAAATAATTGCATCTCCCTGCTTCAGGTTCTCCAAAACCTCTTTCCCATCAATCACGTAACCGAAAACAGCATAGCGACCATCTAACAAATTGAGGCCAGCAGGTGTTAACTCTGGTTCAAACAGGAAAAAGAAAAACTGCGAAGAAGCACTATCTGGTTCCGCTTCCACTCGTGCCATCGCCACAGTACCATAAGCAGAAAAAGGCAAAACTGGCTGATCGCGATAGCGTCCTGCATCTTCTAAAGTAATCCCATAAGTCGGTTTTTTATCCCCTCTAACCATTACCTCCAAAGGAATATTACGGTATACCCCTGTAGCTGGATCGATGAAACCAACTTCAGAACCAGGCGGATCTCCGGCTTGTAGTACATAAGATTCTTCAGAACGAATAAACTTCAAACCGTTGTAAAAACCCCGTTCTACCAAGTCAACAAAATTGCCAGCCGTCACAGGAGCGCTATAGCCATCAACTACAAACGTAATCTGTCCTTTTTCAGTTTCCATCTCTATTGTAGCCCGACCTTTAAGTTGAGGCAGATGAGAGTATTCTGAAGGTACTTCAAAAGGAAACTCCTTCACCATCAACTCTTCGAGGTCGGCAATTTTATTGAGAAGTTCGCCTTTTTGTTTGCCTACTTCTTCCTTGTCCTTGACCTCAACAGCTTTTTGCAATTCTGCAACTCCGGCATTGATCTCTGCAATTAGGGCTTCAGCTTCAGGTTTTTGTTCATCAGAAATACTTTTTAGAATCTCATTTGAGCGGATACTCAGAACCTTTGAAGCCTTTTTAACATCGTTACCAATCGGCCCCCAACGTTTAGCTAGGATGTGGTTGCTAATATCTTCTAAACTGGTTTGGATATCTCGCACCGCCTCATTATCAATGGGTAAGGCGTACCGCAGGAGGGCCTGGCTATCAGTAATGGCATTACCAGCAGGCATACTGCTAGAGCGTCTTGCCGCCTGGGAAACTGGGCTTAAACTTAACGAAAGGGTAAATAGCAGCAGTGCTAAGATGCTTATCTTGAGCCAATGCTTGCCCGTATCAATCAGGAAATTACGCAAATCCAGCATAAGTTTAATATTTTATGATCTTTCTCATCTTCCCACAGGGCCGTCCGCCCTTTGACTTATAG
>NZ_CACA01000193.1:0-809 GCF_000180455.1 Kamptonema sp. PCC 6506 | reverse complement strand
TGCGCTCGCATCTAGCCAAAGAGTACAGTTTGCCTTTAAAATTGCTCGATTTATTGCACTCTCATTCTTGGCTATATGCCGATAGCGAAGCCAAAGCTGTCTTTACGAAGCAGACACTATACGGAGAAACCTGTGAAGCTTTCGTTCTGGATGAAATCGGCAACTTTACTACAACCCATACTCTGCCATCTGAAGCTACGTTCTGGGTAACAACCACGGGGGAAATTGAGCGAGCAATGATTGCCTGTAATCCAATTGAAACCCTTTCAATTCTGCTTATTGAACGGGAAAACAACCCGAATAACTTTGCAACTGTACCACCCACAATTTACATAGGAATTGAACGAGCTTCACAACTGCCTAGACAATTCTTACAAGAACTCGATACCGTTATTATAGCAATAGCAGAAGATTCTCTGCTTGCTCAAAATGTACTCGCGCTGCTTCCGAATGCAGAAATTGCCAATCCACAGTCAAGTTGGAATGATATCTGGATACAATTAATTGAGCAAAAACAGCTAATTGAGCGAGAACAGCTAACTTATAAACAAAATAGCCAACACCAAAAACAACGCATTCAAGAAATTGAACTGGATTAGTTGTAAACCACAGTAGCACGCCATTCGATTGAACTGGATTAGTTATTAACAGCAGTAGCACGCCATTCCATTTAACCAGACAACTGAACTGCAACTACTGCATTAAAACGGCTACCGCCCTTGTTTCGAGACATTGACAAAAATAGCTGCAAAAAGCGAGTTCCGAGGCGGGAATTTTTTAGGCAGCTTTAACTGTAACTACCTGCAATA
>NZ_CACA01000194.1:0-770 GCF_000180455.1 Kamptonema sp. PCC 6506 | reverse complement strand
GCAATTCCGAAGATTTGCGACCAAAAACGGTTCGCTGTCACCATGCTGTAAGTTTCTTCAGCTTGGGTTGGGTTGAAGGCGCGGAAGGTGTTAGCACCATCGCCGTCTTCAAACAGTGTATTTTCTACTGTGGCACCGTGAATGGCGCAAAGTAAAGCACCACCCAAGATTCCAGCTACGCCCATCATGTGGAAGGGGTTGAGCGTCCAGTTGTGAAAACCTTGCAGGAATAACAAAAAGCGGAAAATTGCTGCTACGCCGAAGCTAGGGGCGAAGAACCAGCCGGATTGTCCCAAGGGGTACATTAAGAACACCGAGACGAATACGGCAATCGGGCCGGTGAAAGCTAGAGCGTTGTAGGGACGAATACCTACGAGACGGGCAATTTCAATCTGACGCAGACAGAAGCCAATCAGGGCGAATGCGCCGTGTAGGGCGATGAATGCCCACAGGCCGCCGAGTTGACACCAGCGTGTGAAGTCCCATTGAGCTTCCGGGCCCCAGAGGAACAGTAGGGAGTGACCCAAGCTGTTAGCGGGGGTGGAAACGGCGACGGTGAGGAAGTTAGCGCCTTCGAGGTAGGAGCTAGCTAGACCGTGAGTGTACCAGGAGGTAACGAAGGTGGTGCCGGTCAGCCAACCGCCGATGGCGAAGAAGGCGCAGGGGAAGAGGAGCAAGCCGCTCCAGCCGATGAAAACGAAGCGATCGCGCTTGAGCCAGTCGTCGAGGGCATCAAATAGACCTCGTTCGTTCTGGGCGCGTCCGACTGC
>NZ_CACA01000195.1:0-1814 GCF_000180455.1 Kamptonema sp. PCC 6506 | reverse complement strand
TTTCTCCAACAAGCGTTGGCTGCACTTCTTCATGTTGTTTGTGCCTGTAACTGGCTTGTGGATGAGTTCTATTGGTATCGTCGGTTTGGCTTTAAACTTGCGGGCTTATGATTTTGTCTCCCAAGAGTTGCGAGCTGCTGAAGATCCTGAGTTTGAAACGTTCTACACTAAGAACATTCTGCTTAATGAGGGTATCCGCGCTTGGATGGCTCCTCAAGATCAACCGCACGAAAACTTCATCTTCCCTGAAGAAGTTCTTCCTCGCGGTAACGCTTTGTAATATTTGAGATTTGGATTTCAGAGCAGTTTATAATCTGGAATCCAAAATCCCACATCCAAAATCCAAAATCGCTGGAGGTTCTACCGAGTGGTAACGCTCTCTAATCCTTACTTAAGCGGCCGCGACCAAGATTCCACCGGCTTTGCCTGGTGGTCTGGTAATGCTCGCCTGATCAACCTTTCCGGTAAGTTGTTGGGCGCTCACGTTGCTCACGCTGGTCTGATCGTATTCTGGGCCGGAGCGATGACTTTGTTTGAAGTCGCTCACTTCATTCCCGAAAAGCCCATGTACGAACAGGGCTTAATTCTCATGCCTCACATCGCTACCTTGGGTTGGGGCGTAGGCGCTGGCGGTGAAGTCACCAGCATCTTCCCCTTCTTCGTAGTCGGTGTAGTTCACCTCATCTCCTCTGCTGTTCTCGGTTTGGGCGGCATTTATCACGCCGTTCGCGGCCCAGAAACCCTGGAAGAATACTCTCGCTTCTTTGGGTATGACTGGAAAGACAAGAACCAGATGACCAACATCCTGGGCTACCACCTGATTATTTTGGGATGTGGCGCTCTGCTGTTGGTAGCTAAAGCAATGGCTTTTGGTGGCTTGTACGACACATGGGCTCCTGGCGGTGGCGATGTGCGGGTAATTACCAATCCCACGCTAAATCCTAGTGTGATCTTCGGCTACTTGACTCGCTCTCCCTTCGGTGGCGAAGGCTGGCTCGTTAGCGTCAATAACTTAGAAGATGTTGTTGGCGGTCATATCTGGGTTGGCTTGATTTGTATTGCTGGCGGTGTCTGGCACATTCTAACTAAGCCTTTCGGTTGGTCTCGCCGCGCCTCTATCTGGTCTGGGGAAGCTTATCTTTCCTATAGCTTAGGCGCTTTGTCGCTGATGGGCTTTATTGCTTGCTGCTTTGTCTGGTTTAACAATACTGTTTACCCTAGCGAATTTTATGGGCCGACGGGGCCAGAAGCTTCTCAAGCTCAAGCTTTGACCTTCCTGATCCGCGACCAACGCTTAGGCGCAAACGTCGGTTCTGCACAAGGCCCGACTGGTTTGGGTAAATACTTGATGCGCTCTCCTACTGGCGAAATTATTTTCGGTGGTGAAACGATGCGTTTCTGGGATTTCCAAGGCCCTTGGTTGGAGCCTCTGCGCGGTACTAATGGCTTAGATTTGAACAAGATCAAGAATGATATTCAGCCTTGGCAAGCTCGCCGTGCTGCTGAGTACATGACTCACGCTCCTTTGGGTTCTTTGAACTCTGTGGGTGGTGTGGCGACTGAGGTTAACTCGTTTAACTATGTGTCTCCGCGTTCTTGGTTGGCCTGTTTCCACTTCGTGATGGGTTTCTTCTTCTTAGTTGGTCACTTGTGGCACGCTGGTCGCGCTCGCGCGGCTGTTGCTGGCTTTGAGAAAGGTATTGACCGGGAGAATGAGGCTGTACTTTCTATGCCTAATCTTGATTAGGTTTTTTGATTGATTTGAAGGCTCCTGTTTAAATGACAGGAGCTTTTTTTTAGGGGCTAGGGGCTAC
>NZ_CACA01000196.1:0-3663 GCF_000180455.1 Kamptonema sp. PCC 6506 | reverse complement strand
ATAACACGCTTGAGTTGCCCTAACTGTTAAGAAGGTTGCTATAACGGTTAACCATTAACTGTTAACCGTTAACTGTTAACCATTAACTTTCTGGCAGTAACGAGCCACCAAATTTTTGCACGTATTCTTCTAAGTCAATCTTCACAGGTTGCACATTCCAAATATCATGACAGTATTCTTTAATCGTGCGATCGCTCGAAAAGAATCCCATCCGAGCCGAATTTAGAATTGACATCCGCGTCCAAGTTTCAGGATCTCGGTAAGCTTGACTAACTCGCTCCTGACACTCAATATAAGACTGGTAGTCTACCAATAGCATATACTCGTCATGGTTGAGCAGCGAGTTGACGAGTGGCTGGAACAAATCAGGATTTTCTGGGGAAAAATATCCCGAACCAATGCGATCGCAAACTTCTTTTAACTCCTGATTCTCCTCGTAATACTTGCGGGGATTGTAGCCTTTTCCTTTCAGAGCATAAACTTCCTCCGCAGTCAAGCCAAACAAGAAGAAATTCTCCGCTCCCACTTTTTCGCGGATTTCAACGTTTGCACCATCAAGAGTTCCAATTGTCAGAGCTCCATTCATGGCAAATTTCATATTTCCCGTACCTGAAGCTTCCTTACCCGCTGTGGAAATTTGCTCAGAAAGATTCGCGGCTGGATACACAATTTGACCCAAAGATACGGAGTAATTTGCCAAAAACGCCACCTTAATCCTACCTCGGATATCAGGGTCATTATTCACAAATTCTGCCACCGAGTTAATCAACTTGATTACCAGTTTAGCGATGTAATAACCCGGTGCTGCCTTGCCACCAAAAATATAAGTCCGGGGTAAAACTTCCACATTGGGATCGCGCTTAATCCGATTGTACAATGTGATGATATAAAGCACCATCAGCAATTGCCGTTTGTATTCGTGAATCCGTTTTACCTGCACATCAAACAGCGAATCGGGATTCACTTCAATGTCGTTAAATAGCAGAATATAATCCGCCAAAGCCTGCTTATTTTCCCGCTTGATATTACGCCAGCGATCGCAAAATTCCGGGTCATTGATAAACTGTTCTAACTGTGAAAGTTGATCCAACTCTGTCACCCAACCATTGCCCAATTTCTCAGTAAATAATTGAGATAGTTTGGGGTTGCTTAAAGCCAGCCAGCGGCGAGGAGTTACGCCGTTAGTTTTATTGTTAAACTTTTCTGGCCACAATTCGTTGAAATCCCGTAGCACGTCTAGCTTCAAGAGTTCCGTGTGCAGAGCCGCCACACCGTTAATAGAATGGCTACCAACGCAGGCTAAATTTGCCATACGGATGTATTTCTCTTCACCTTCTTGAATCAAAGATAGCCTTTCTAGCCGCGCTTCATCTCTGGGATATTTAGCCTTCACCTCATCTAAAAAGCGGCGGTTGATTTCGTAAATAATCTCTAAATGCCTGGGCAAAACTCGCTGGAACAAACTCACAGGCCACCGCTCTAAAGCTTCTGACAGCAAAGTATGATTTGTGTAGGCAAAGACATTACGAGTAATGTACCAAGCGCGATTCCAACCTAAATGATGTTGATCTACCAACAGCCGCATCAATTCAGCTACACCAATTGAGGGGTGAGTGTCGTTTAACTGAAGCGAGACTTTTTCGTGGAAGCGGTCAAAATTATGGTTGGTTTGGCGATATTTGGCAATGATATCTTGTAGAGAACAACTCACAAAGAAATACTGCTGTTCTAGCCGCAGTTGTTTACCCTGAGATGTGTTATCATTCGGATAAAGAACCTTCGAGATATTTTCCGAAAAGATTTTGTCAGTTACAGAGCCGACGTAGTTGCCACTGTCAAATATTTGAAAGTCAAATTCTTCAGAAGCACCAGCACGCCAGAGGCGCAATGTATTCACTGTATTGTTGTTATATCCAGCCACAGGGGTATCGAAAGGCGTGCCCACAATCTTGCGGTCTGGAATCCAACGCACTCGGTGTTGACCGTGTTCGTCTTGGTAAGTTTCTGTATGTCCTCCGAAGTCTACTTCCACCATTAATTCTGGACGGCGAATTTCCCAAGGGTTGCCGAAACGCAGCCATTTATCTGGTCGTTCTACTTGAGCACCATCTACAATCCACTGGTCGAAAATTCCGAATTCATAGCGAATTCCATAGCCAATTGCGGGAATTTCTAAGGTAGCTAGAGAATCTAAAAAACAAGCAGCAAGACGACCTAAACCACCGTTACCAAGTCCGGGTTCAGATTCTAGGGCGATTAAATCATTGAGTTCGTGACCGAGTTCGCGCAGAGCAATTTCTACTCGTTCATATAGCCCCAAATTGAGCAAATTATTGCCCAACTGTTTGCCCATTAAGAATTCTGCGGAAAGATAAAATACTTCCTTGACATCTTTTTTGATGTATGATGTGGTGGTATTAATCCAGCGGTGGAGGAGGCGATCGCGCACAGTAAAAGCCAAGGCCATATAGTAATCGTAGGGCGTGGCCAAGAACTCATTTTTTCCCTGAATGTAGTAAAGATTATCAGCGAAAGCTCGCTTGAGAGTTTCCACAGTCATCCCTGTGCGATCGTCCTCAACCTTAATATTCAAAGGTTCTGCGGCGTTCATAGATTCGTCCGATACTCTGTGGAGTTCTGGCTCGAATAATTTTTTATCCATGATTTTTACGTTCCTGCTGTCTTACAGTTTCTGAGCTGCCGATCGCTTTTACAACTGTAATTTTACGTTAGCTCTGTGCATTGTAGGCAGTTTTGGAATACACTTTATCAAAAAATCGGAAATCTTTGTCTTCTTATAGGCTGATACTTGTCTTCTTCCTACACTTATACAATTTATCTGTATCTTAAGCAACGGTTTAACAAAATGCCCAAACCTCCTATCATCCAATCCGATCGCTCTTATACATTTGCTGACTATTTCAAACTCAACTTTGCCCCGCGAGACATTCTTGCTTACTTCGACGTAACGCTTCAGCGACAAGTAATGACGTTCCGTCGTTCTGGGGACAACCTCGATCGCCTTGTAGATTTGAAACGGCGCATAGAAGAAAGCTTACCTCGACTCAGCCTTACTAGCGAAGCGGCCCGCCGAGAATTTTTAATCGCTCCGGTGTTGATCGATGTGCTGCATTACACTCAAGCTACGCTGAATATTGAATACCCTGTTGTGGTCAGCGACCAATTAAAAGGTTCATTAGATTACTTACTCCAAAGTCAACAGACCTTTTTGGCGATCGAAGCTAAAAATGAAGATTTAGAAAGAGGATTTGTACAATTGGCCGTCGAATTAATTGCCCTCGATCGCTGGGTAGAATCAGGACAACCTATACTTTCAGGGGCAGTCTCAACGGGAAGTATTTGGCAGTTCGGTGTATTTAACCGTCAGGCTCGGCAAATGCACCAGGATCTTAACCTCTATCGAGTTCCTGCCGATCTAGAAGATTTGCTGAGGATCTTAGTTGGTATTTTAATACCAAATTCGGGCTAATTAGCGCGATCGGCAAGAAGGCGGGACAATCCCCGAACCGTGCGGCTCGCCATTGGGCGCTTCAGCCACCAGTTGAACTTCCCCATTAGAAGCTATTACCCAACCTTGAGCCTCAATAAGTTGGGATTGTTGACTGTTAACTGTTAACTGTTGACTGTCAACTGGGAAATTTC
>NZ_CACA01000197.1:0-1008 GCF_000180455.1 Kamptonema sp. PCC 6506 | reverse complement strand
GTTCAATATCAGTAGAAGGAGCATACAAAAACTGTCAGGAAAAAAGCCAGATGATAAAAGTGTCTTTGTAGAGAGATTGAAAGAATTTAAAAACCAGTGGACATTGACGGAATCTGTGTAGCAGACAGTGCTTTATACACAGCAGAAAATTTGTCAGCAATGGCAGGAATGAAATGGATAACGAGAGTACCATTAAGCATCAAAGAAGCTCAAAATAAAATCTGCAAGATTGAAGATAGTGCCTGGGAAAACCCTGAAATAAAAGGATATAAAATAGCAGTCCAAACGAGTGATTATGCTGGCATCAAGCAAAGATGGCTAGTAATAGAAAGTAAAATCAGAAAGCAAGCAGATCTTAAAAAAATAGTCAAGCAAGTAGAGAAACAATTAGAATCAGCCAAAGCCAAACTGCGTAAGCTATCTAGGCAGGAATTTGCTTGTATTGCCGATGCGGAAACTGCAATAAAAAAGTTATCAGACTCATGGAAATATCACCAAATAACAGAAATTAAATCCCAAGAAAAAACAGTTAAAGCAACAAAAAGCAATCTCAAAAAACTCGGTCAGATACAAACAAAAGCTTATCAAGTTACGGGTGAAATAGCACCCCGAAATTCAGCGATTGAAGCGGAAAAAGTCAAATCTGGGAGATTTATATTAGCCACAAATATCTTAGATACTGAAGCAGTAAGCAATCCACAGGTATTATTGGAATATAAAGCGCAGCAAAGTAATGAGAGAGGATTTAGATTTATCAAAGATCCGTTATTTTTTACTTCCAGTGTATTCGTGAAAAAGCCGGAGCGAGTTGAAGCAATCGGAATGATAATGGGACTGTGTTTGTTAGTATATAACCTGGCGCAAAGGAAATTGAGACAACAATTATCAGCTACTAACGATCGAGTGAAAAATCAGGTAAAGAAATTAACCAATAAGCCGACAATGCGCTGGATATTTCAGATGTTTCAAGCGGTGCATTTAGTAACGATAAATGGAGCGAAGCAGGTT
>NZ_CACA01000198.1:0-11281 GCF_000180455.1 Kamptonema sp. PCC 6506 | reverse complement strand
TAGCTATATGTTTGCAATTGTGATTTGGAGTCTAATGGTTGGTAGTCTCGGCATTGAGGCTGTAATCGTTGGCGGTTGGCTGCACCGCTATCAGTTTGTTGAAGCTCAACAAAGTGAGGAGGAAGAAATTTTGACGCACTACGAATCTAAGGATGATAATATTCCGGTGACAGATCGGATACAATCAAATAGCAATCCCAACTCCGGTTTTAAGGATTCTCAATTAATTGGCTGGGAGTTTAAGATTGTGCGGGCATCGAGCGATTTATTCCGTAATCCGGCTATTTTCCATCGGCTGTGTGAAGAAGAGGCGCAAGTAGGCTGGATTTTATTAGAAAAGCTGGACGATCGCCGAGTGCGGTTTAAGCGCCCGATCGCGATGCGTGACATGGAAAGGTCGGATTTACCACGTTTTGACCCCTATCGATCGCACTATGGCTCAGGCTCAAATTGGCTGGCGATGCTAGGGGCGATCGTATTACTTGGAGCTATGGTTTTACCCGCTGTTTTAGGTTATGCTTTAGTGTCCAGCACTTCGATCAAATCTCGTTCTAATTGGCCAGATTTACCGATTCAATCTCTCCCTGCTTCTCCTACACCAGAAGATCCTCAATTAGTTCCCTAACTTGATGAGGATGCTACTGTTAGGTTATAATTAGTATTACCTTGAAATTGAGAAACGCGGACAAAATAAAGACCCGCAGGTAAAGGTTTTGAAGTAATAATTTGTTCAGAAGCCGTCCCGAAATTCGTCGAGGAATCCACTAAACCATTGAGGCTAACTATCCCATCACGGTTGATATCTTGAAGTAATTCTACATCTGCATCTGCACTCAAACCGTCTAGAGTCAAACTGAAATTACTAGGAGAATTGAGGAGAAAACTGTAAATATCCACAGGTTCAGTATCACCTACAAAGTCGCTCACACCTTGAATTCCATCCAGTACGCCCAGACTACGAGCCGAGGTTAAATCTTCGCTTTGAGTGGGGGGGACGCTAACGAGAGTTTCTTCTAAGCCAAAGCGGAGATAATGCTCAAAGGCACTTTTGACTACACCGTTATTTACGGCTGTTGCTACAAGCGGGTATTTTTGCAGATAATAATCAGGGTCAAAAAGAAGACTCGGCTGGCGGTTTTCAAATTGACCTAACTTGAGGTAATGTTCTGCGAGAGTGAGTTGATTTCGTTGTACCGCTGCGGTAACATCTGGATTATTCGACCCATAAAAAGCCGTATCGAATAAAGGGTTAGGGTTGCGGCGTTCAAATTGACCAAATCTGATAAAATGATCGGCGGCGGTAATTTTTCCTTCCTCGACTGCGGCTGCTACATCAGTGTTTGTTTCTAGATAATAGCTAGTATCGAATAGAATATTGGGATCTCGATCTTCAAATTTGCCAAATCTGTTAAAGTGGTCAAACCCACTAGAAACTTTGCCGTTGGCGATCGCCAAACCGACATCAGGGTTGTTTTCCAGATAAAAGGCGTTGTCGAATAAGCTTCTAAGGTCTAACATTCCTAAAAAATTCTCTCACTGACTTAGGGTGCAAACCGTTCCATAGTATTGTACTATTCACTCTTGTAAATTGTACTTGGATTTACGAAATTAAATCTATCATCATAATTCTGTAAAAAATACTTGTGAGTGTCCCTGGAGTATGGCTAAATCTGACTTGATGGCAACGCTGCGCCGTGCCTACAGCATTGCCCAGACCTCAATTAAAACAGGAATTCCGGCGGATGAGCTCTTAGATAAAGTGAGCGATCGCGCGTTGGAAAATCGCGTCTCTCGCCGTCGTCTGCTACACGGTGGCTTAGCCGCAGCCGGGGCGATCGCCGCTACCACCTTCACGCGAGACGGACACCGCGCCGTTGCCCAAGACACAGGAAGATCCCCCATTTTAATCGTCGGCGGCGGAATTGCAGGGTTAACAGCCGCCTACCGCCTCCGCCAAGCAGGAATTCGCACCGACATTGTAGAGGCTACAAACCGCCCAGGCGGTCGCATTCGCACCTTGCCCAAAGTAGGAAGTACAATCATCTCAGCCGAACTAGGTGGAGAATTCATCAGCACCAGCCATACCAGTTTAATATCTTTGGCAACAGAACTCGGTTTAATGGCGATCGACCTTAAACAAGTTCAAGAAAGGTTCGTTGATAATACTTTCTACTTCCAAGGTCGCAGAGTCACCCTCGCACAATTAACCACGGATTTTGCTCCCTTAGCCCAGAAAATTGAAGCAGATTTAGCCGCAATTGGAGACACTCTTAGCTACAAATCAGCGAATGAAACAGCAGAAAGCTTAGACAATACTTCCCTTGCCGAATATTTAGACAATGCCGAAACTAGCACCATCATTAGGCAATTACTTCGGATTGCTTACATAGGTGAATATGGCCGCGATCCTGAAGAACAATCTTGTCTCAATATGCTATTTTTAATTGGCACTGAAACCAACAACTTTAGTGTCACTGGAAACAACGACGAGCGGTATCAAATCGAAGGTGGCAACGAAAAAATTATCCAAGGGCTAACAAGTTTAGTAGCCGATTCGATTGAAACTGCCACAATTTTAGAAGCTGTAAATACCCTCTCCGATGGTCGTTACCGAGTCAGTTTACGCTCAGGACAAAGTGCTTTTGACCGCACCTACGAGCGGATTATATTCGCCTTGCCTTTCACCACACTGCGGCAAGTTCAGCTTAATGTCAATTTGCCGCGCGAAAAACGGTTTGCCATTAATAATTTGGGCTATGGTACTAATGCTAAATTAATTACAGCTTACAAAAGCCGAGTGTGGCGTGAATTTTATCGTTCAACTGCCGCTGTTTACTCAGATTTAGGATTTCAAACTACTTGGGAACCAACACCTTTTGCTCCCACTGGCAACGGTTTAGTAACTGAATTACTCGGTGGTAGACAAGGTTTAGCCCTTGGTAGCGGAACGCCAGAAGACCAAGCGCAAAGATTTGTGTCACAATTTGACAAAGTTTTTCCCGGAGTTAAAGACGCTCGTATTGGTAATGCTGTCAGAGCTTTCTGGCCAGGAGAACGTTTTTTCCAAGGTTCTTATGCCTGCTATTTAGTCGGGCAATGGACTCGAATGTATGGCGTAGAAGGAGAGCGTGCAGGCAATCTATATTTTGCGGGAGAACACACTTCTTTAGAAAATCAGGGTTATATGGAAGGAGGTTGTGAAACAGGAGAAAGAGCTGCTGTAGAAATCTTAGAAGATTTGGGTTTAAGCTCTTCTGCTCAAAGCTTATCGCAGCGTAGAGCCACTAATCTAAGTTCTCCTCGTCCTAGTCGCAGAGTACCCAGAAATCGCAATTCTAGTAAGTCTCAACAAAACATAAGATAGTGGTAATGGCTAATTGGTAATGGCTAATTGCTAATTTAGAACTTACGCAGTCTTAAATGTATTTCTGTCATTGCGAGCAAAGCGAAGCAAACCCAAAATTTTTGTTTTAACCTTGACAGAACTTACGCACGGGAGGTCAAGAACCAGGTTTCTGCGTCAATATTTCTCGAAAAAAGCGACGATTTGGGGAAGAAACCTGGTTTTTTGCGTAAGTCCTACTTGATTTAAAGCGGAAACTGTGTAATTCCTCTAACAATTACCAATTCCCAATTACCCATTACCAATTACCCATTACCAATTACCCATTCAGACCCATGAAACTTTTGCACTTTACTAAACTTTTAACCAGTTTATTGATATCTCTTGCCTCTAGTATTGCCTTCACTAATCCTCTACTTGCAGATACTCCTACTGTAGAAAATTCAGATATAGATGTACCACTTTGCTATATGCAAACCGCTGATGGCAGGAGGCTAAACTTGGTGAATATGTGTGGTCAAGAAACTGAGCCTAGCACTTCTCAAGCTTGTAATGCTAACTCTGACAATGCTAAAGTTTCAATCGCTAATTCCACTTATGACGGGAATTTTTTAATCGGGCAAATTATCAATCAGACCTGTAAAACAGTGAAATATGTCAAAGTAAATTATGAAGTTTTGGATGAATTAGGCAACATAATTGACAATGGATTTATCTACGCCCAACCAGTGAATGTTGAGCCAGGAAAATTAGCTTCATTTCGAGGAGCAGTTGTGTCGGGAGCTAAAGTAAATGCAACCCATTTAGACTGGACTGAATAATTTTTATTTCATTTTAACTACCTAATTATTGGTAACGCCGCCAGAGGGCAGCGTTACCAATAGAATTGATTAGGTTTCTAACAGTTACAAACTGCCTTTTTCCACCATTTTACTTACCTGAGTGCGGCATCCTGCACAATCACAACCCAACTTGAGAATAGAAAGGTCTCCGATGCGGTCAGAAGCGAGGTCTAGGGATGGGGACTCAGCAACCCATTGACCGAGGGTGATGCCAACTGTTTCAATGGCAATTGTAGAAGACGCTTCGGCACTTCCATCTTGGGGTGCGATCGTGCTAGCATGAGCGGGGTTGACAGTTAGCAGCATCAATGCGATTGAGCTAGAACAGCCAAGTACAGTCAGTACATCTCGATTCATAATTCACCAGAAAATATAGAGTTAATAGCTCAGTCTAACCGATCGAGTATTGGCTGTCACTACTACTATTTTAAATCAGATTTAAATATAAATAAATCTATAAAACTATTAAGTATATCTCGCCCTTAGTTTTTGCAATAATATGATATCAAAACTAAAACAATTGCAGCCAATTGACCGTCTTGCTATTTCTCTTATACTATTGCTAAATGTATTGATTGGATTATTGATGCTTACTGGCGATCGCACTCGCCCAAGAGTCCGAGATTTTAGTTGGCAAAACAAAGTTGTAGGATCTGTAGATACCGCTTTTATTCTCACTTTTAGCCGACCAATGGATCGGGATAGTGTAGAAGCAAATTTGCAAATTGAGCCGCCATTACCAGGAAAAATTAGCTGGGTTGGCAAGCGATTAGTTTATACCTTAACAACTCCTGTTCGCTATGAAACAACTTATCAAATAAAATTAGATCGAGCTATATCTAGTATAGGCAATGAGAAATTTGGCAATTCTATTCAGGCTTTTACAGGTAACTTTCGCACTCCAGATAGAGCTTTTGTTTATATAGGTGTAGAGGGAGAAGAGAAAGGAAGATTAATTTTATACAATCTTACTCTTAAACAAAAAATAATCTTGACTCCTAAAAATTTAGTAGTTAAAAATTTTAAACCTTATCCTAGAGGCGAACGGGTCTTATTTTCTGCTGCCCAATGGTCAAACGATCGGCCTGGTTTGTTTAAACAAAGCTTGTATACTGTTAATACTGGCAGGTTATCTGGGCAACAACTAACAACTGAATCAACTGGGAAAATTGACCTAGTTTTAGATAGTGAAAATTATCAAAATCTAAAATTTGAATTGTCTTCAGATGGCAAATCAATCGTAGTTCAGCGAATTAATACAAACAATTTAGAAGATACTGGTTTATGGTTGCTGCGCTCCGATACGCTACCCCAACGCCTCACAAATCGCCCTGCTGGAGATTTTTTGATAACCCCAGATGGTACATCTATACTGAATCCGCAAACAGAAGGTATTGCTATTTTACCGCTTGCTGAGAATGCGAAACCTCTAGATTTTCTCCCTTCATTTAGGAGAGTGCTTGATATCACTGTTAATGGTAGAGAATCGGCAATGATCCGACTTAATCGTGATGCCACCCCCTCACTGTTTTTAGTAACAAATCAAGGGGCTAAGAAAGAATTAACAAGCACTCCCGGTCAAATTTTAAACTGCAAGTTTAATCCCGCTTTACCGTTCCTTTACTGCTTGGTAACTCGGCCTAAAGCAGGGAAGAAAGAATACTCAGAACAGCTAAATCTTGAGGCTTTTGACTTAACAACATTTAAAGTAAAAGTTCTCTCAATTATACCCGATCTGTGGGAGACAGTAATGAGCGTATCACCAGATGGGACTGCTTTACTGTTCGATCGCGTGGTTGAGAAGAATGAAGAACCGAAAATAGGAGATTTAAGGACAAATTTAGGAACAGCGATCGCAACTTCTAGTATAATGCTGCTGGGTCTGAATCAAAACCAGCCTTCTACTGTTGGCAAATTACAGCCTCAAGAATTACCTTTGCGGGGATTTCACCCTTGCTGGTTGCCATGATCGGGTAGCTATTAAGCAGGCTTTACTAATGAAACCCCCATTGATAATCTAGTTGAGTAGAGATATTTTTTAAAGAAATTGCAGGCACAAAACATCTTGAAAACTCGGTCTAATTACTGGCAAATACTCCCTTACCTCCGCCCACAACAGCAAACTATTGCTAAGGCATTAGCTTGTACTTTAGCCTTTACCGTATTCTGGCCGATTATCGCGTGGTTAATTGGCGAAACAGCCAAATTTATTGGCACAGGAGATTTAAAGGGATTCGCTCAAATTGCTGGACTTAGTGCCGTTATCTTCTTAATTCGCGGTACTGTGCAATACGGGCAAGATACGCTGATGGCAAAAGCTGCATTGACTATTGCTTTAAATATCCGCAAGCAAGTTTATACACATTTGCAGCAACTTAATCTCGGCTACTTTGAAACGTCCAAAACTGGAGATTTATCATATCGCCTCACTGAAGATATTGACCGGATTGGCGAAGTAGTTAATAAGTTTTTCCACCAATTCGTCCCTTGCATTTTGCAGCTAATTGTTGTCTTGGGATACATGATTTATCTCAATTGGCAATTAACTTTAGCTACATTAATAATTGCCCCGATAATGGCGATATTAATAGGCTGGTTTGGCGAAAAATTACTTACTTACTCTCGTCGCAGTCAAGATCGAATCTCTGATTTATCCGCAATGTTAACGGAAGTATTCAGCGGTATTCGCCTGGTGAAAGCCTTCGCTGCTGAGGAATATGAGATTGCTAGATTTGTACAGGAAGCTGAACAAAACCGCCGTGCTAAATATTTAGCAGAACGGGTAAAAGCGCTCCAGTTTGTGATAGTGGGATTTTTAGAAGCCATGAGTATACTGCTGCTATTTTTCTTAGGCGGCTGGCAAATTTCTCAAGGCAATTTGACGGCTACAGCCTTTATTAGTTATGTAGCAGGGGTGGCGTTGTTAATTGACCCGATTGCAATCACAACTAGCAATTATAGTGAGTTTAAACAAGGGGAAGCGTCTTGCGACCGCATTTTTGAATTATTAGCAATTCAGCCAAGTGTCGTGGAAAAACCGGGCGCGATCGCGCTTCCTCCAGTTAGCGGTAAAGTTGTATATCGAAATGTCACCTTTTCCTACCAGCCGGAAAAACCCGTACTACAAAACTTAGATTTGCTGGTACATCCAGGGGAAATGATTGCGCTTGTTGGCCCTTCGGGTGCGGGGAAAACGACCTTAGTTAATCTTTTACCGAGATTCTATGAGCTCCAGGCTGGACAGATTTTAATTGACGATATTGATATTCAGGATGTGACATTAGGAAGTTTGCGCCGACAAATTGGGATTGTACCCCAAGAAACTATCTTATTTTCTGGTAGTATTGCCCAAAATATTGCCTTTGGTCAAGCTTATTATGAAATGAAAGATGTGGAAGCAGCGGCAAAAATTGCGAATGCTCACCAGTTTATCACTCAATTTCCTGATGGGTATCAAACTTGGGTAGGGGAAAGGGGGGTGAATTTATCAGGGGGACAGCGACAAAGAATTGCGATCGCACGCGCAGTATTGTTAAATCCTAGAATCTTAATTCTCGATGAAGCTACCTCCGCCTTGGATTCAGAATCAGAAGCTTTAGTACAGGAAGCCTTGGAAAGATTGATGCGCGATACCTACGGCGGGCTTCGCCAACGCACTGTTTTTATTATCGCTCATCGTTTGGCAACCGTGCGACGGGCCGAAAGAATTTTAGTAGTAGAAGATGGCAAAATAGTAGAATCAGGAACTCACGAAGAACTGTTGGAAAAAGGCGATAGATATGCTCGTTTTTACGCTCAACAGTTTAGTTAGGGCTTGCTGAATCAGTGCCCGGAGGTGATGCAGTCTGGGTTATGCGATCGCGTTCGCGAGAGTCGAGTGCAAGAAAAACAGTATAATCAGTCAAAACCCGTGCATCACCCTTTGCGATCGTGTACAGAAAAAGCGAGATTTTCAGTATTCTGCTTAGAGTGCGATCGCTTTCATATACTCATCGACCCAACTCAATGATGAACATCAACAATAAACTCAAGACAATATCGCTCATTTATCTCCTTGACTTTCTTCCCTTTTTATAGATAACTCGTCCACCAATTCCCAAAAATCATCATAATCCATACCCCCATTTTCCTTAATACTTTGCTGAGATTTCTCTACCAATTTATTGAACTTAACACTATTAGCTAACATTAAACGTTCCAGTTCATCTGGATCTACAACTAAAGTAATTGCTGCTACAGGCTGGCCATTATCCGTAATTAAAATTGATTCTCCTTGAGTAGCTTTCAAGTAGTTGTTAAAATTTGCATTGATTTCATCTAAACTTACAGTTTTCATAGTTCAAACTCCTTACCATTTACAAATAACTGATTGCCAATTTTTACCGCAACTACTAAAATATGGACTTCGTAAATATCAGAAAGAGTTTGGTAAAATACCCGAAACTCATTATCCGCACCAAGCCTTAACTCCCAAGTTGCGCCAGTTGAAGGTTCTCGTAAAGGTTTGCGGTTGCGGGTTTCTACTTCAGGCTCATAGCTCAACTGCTCTTTAATGGTACTACGAAGTAGCGAATGATACTTGCGGTCAATAGCTGCAAGATGTTCGGCAACTTCACGAGCAAGGATAATGCTAAATTTTTGCTCAGAAGTCATGTTTTCTCATCCTCACATTCATCATAACTCAGCGTTTCCAGACGGTAGGGGGAATGCCCCTATTACCGCCCAGAAAAGCTAGATTAATGACTACCAACAGCCCGCTTATAGGCCTCATCCAAAACCTCAGAAAGAGTCGGATGAGTGTGTACGGCAAAAGCTAAATTGCGAACAGAATCCCGCTGCGCGATCGCATTCGCCGCCTCTTGAATTAAATCCGCCGCGTGGAGTCCAAAAATGTGAACCCCCAACAATTCCCCCGTATCCTTACGGAAAATTACCTTAGCTACCCCATCAGTTTCACCCTCAGCGATCGCCTTAGAATTTCCCTTAAAATAACTCTTGACAGTAGCTACCTCAAACCCTTCAGCCTTTCCTAACTCCTTAGCCGCTGGTTCTGTCATCCCCACATAGCTAATTTCTGGGTGAGTAAAAGCCGCCGCTGGTATACTGCGGTAATCCACCTCGCGATCGCGCCCGCAAATATTCTCCACCGCCGCAATCCCCATCGCCGACGCAGCATGAGCTAACATCATCTTGCCATTCACATCCCCGATCGCCCACAAATTCGGCACGGGTTCCCCACCCGCCAACACCGCCATCTTGTCATTTACAGGGATAAAACCGCGCACAGTTTCCACCCCTACCGACTCCAACCCTAAATTACTACTAACAGGAACTCTCCCCGTAGCCACCAAACAAGCATCCACCTCCAAAACTTCCACAATTTCCTTAGTTTTGGCATCAGCAAGTTCCACCACCACAGGCGAACCAGGAGTCACCTTCATCGCCAAAAGTCCCACCTTAGTCTCAATATCTCGCGGTGTAATCAACACCCGTTCAGCTAACTTAGCAATATCTGGGTCAAAAGTCGGCATCAACTGATCTAATGCCTCAATCATCGTCACTTCACAACCCAAAGCAGTGTAAATATCCGAAAACTCCAAACCGATATAACCACTACCAATAATTGCCACCCACTGAGGTAAAGATTCCAGTCTCACCGCATCATCGCTAGTAAAAACCGTCTTCCCATCAAGTTCAATTCCACGAGGGACAAAAGGAATCGAACCTGGCGCGAGAATTATATCCTTAGCAGTAATTACCTTCTCACCGCCGCTAGTTTCCACAGTCACTTTTTGCGGCCCCGTAACCTTACCCCAACCTTGGATCGTATCCACACCCAAGCGTTTGAGGCTATTCGTCAAATCACCGCGCAGTTTATTGACAATATTGCCAGCATGACTGGCGATCGCACCGCGATCGAAATCCACACTTCCCAATTGAATCCCTAAAGTCTTCAAATGGTGAGCATTTCGCAAATCCCGCACCCTTCCCGCCGCCGCCAGCAACGCCTTAGAGGGAATACAACCCCTGTTAACGCAAGTACCGCCCATCTCCGCCGCTTCGATAATTGCAGTCTTCAAACCGCAGTTAACAGCGTGTATGGCAGCCCCGTGTCCTCCCACGCCAGCACCAATTATCACTAAATCGTAATCAAATCCCTGACTCACCTTACTCTCCTAGTGCCATTTCTTAACCCTCATTCTCGACTAGACTAGGTTAATTAGACAACCTTGACAAGTAAGCTGTGATGATTAAATCCCAATGATTGTGGCCCACGCCTTATAAGTCTTGAGTTGCAAGTCCAGTTGGAGTTTAAAGTTTTAAAGTCTACTATCGGCAAGGGTGCATATAGTTTGAGTACAATGTCAAAAGTCTAAGGAGCCACTCCTCATGGAACCAGATCGGCAAGATTTACGCCGGGCCTCAGCCAGAGCCTTTTTTGAGTCTCTTGACCAAATGAACGAATTGGCGCGGGCCCAGGAGGCCAGTCAAGCTGCTAAATCGAATTCGACCTCTGCAAACAGTCCCGCAGCTAAACGGAAAAAACCTAAAGCTCAGTTTAGTTTTGCTGAGCTTGAAGAAGCGATCGCCGATATTGAGCAATTTATGCAGAGTCGAGAGGAGAAGGGGGGAGATAGGGAGGATGGGGGAGATGGGGAGGATGGGGAGATGGGGAAGATGAGGAAATGATGGGGATCGAAAGTGAACAAAGAATTAATTAAAAGCCATGAAGATTTAGCTGTTTATCAAATGGCCTTTGATGCTGCTATGAAAATCTTTGATTTATCGAAAAAGTTTCCAGTAGAAGAACGATATTCTCTAACTGACCAAATTCGGAGATCGTCTCGTTCTATTTGTGCTAATTTAGCTGAAGCTTGGCGCAAGCGTCGCTATAAAGCAGCTTTTATATCTAAATTAAATGATTGTGAAGCTGAAGCGGCTGAAACCCAAACCTGGATCAAATTTGCTGTCAAATGTCAATATTTAGAATTAGAATCAGCCAGAGAACTTTACGCTACTTACAATCAAGTTCTCAGTGGTTTGGTCAATATGATTAATAACTCAAATAATTGGATTATTAAATAATTTTTCTTAC
>NZ_CACA01000199.1:0-6741 GCF_000180455.1 Kamptonema sp. PCC 6506 | reverse complement strand
TTGCCATCCTTACCCAAACTTCGATAATATAAAGAGTTCGAGTTACAAAAATACAGGAATCACCGTGAGCAAGCGCGTCCAATTAGTCTTAAATAAGGATGTCACCAAACTAGGAAAAGTTGGAGACCTAGTAGAAGTAGCCCCAGGCTACGCCCGCAACTACCTACTGCCCCAAGGAATCGCCTATCGTACAACCCCAGGCATTCTCAAGCAAGTAGAACGCCGCAGAGAGGCCGAAAGGCAGCGTCAGCTTGAGCTCAAGCAACAAGCTGAAACCCGCAAAAAAGCCCTCGAATCCGCCCCCACTTTCATCATCTCCAAACAAGTCGGCGAAGGTGAGGCAATTTTTGGTACAGTCACCACCCAAGAAGTTGCAGAGTTGATTTTCAACACCACTGGACAAGAAATAGATCGACGCGGTATTCACTTACCTGAAATTCGCAAAACAGGTTCCTACAAAGCTGAAATCAAGCTTCACGCAGATGTTAATGCCGAAGTAGAAATTCAAGTTGTGTCTTTGTAGGCATTGGGATCAAATTATTGATGTCAACTTAACGTTAAACCGAATGTCCAGCAGGGGTTTTAACCCCTGCCTCATAGATTTAGTCCTCTTAAGAGGACTAATACTTAGGATTTACGCAGGGACAAAAAAATTATGTTATTTTCTCCTCTCATATCAAACTTTCATAACTAATGTCCAGACGTGATAATTTACATTTATCCCTGCGCCGCACTCTCGAAAAAGATGGGTGGACGATTACGGATGACCCGTTAATTTTAGTCTTAGAACAAACGCTCTTGAAAGCTGATTTAGGAGCCGAAAAGTTTTTTGCCGCAGAAAAAGAAGGACGTAAAATAGCTGTGGAAATCAAAGACTTCGATTCCCCTTCAGTCATTAATGAACTGGAAAAAACGATGGGGCAACTTCAGCTTTACCAATGGGCTTTGGAGAACCAAGAACCCGAACGACAGTTGTTTTTAGCCATCAGTCAAGTCGTCTATATTCGACACTTCCAAAAACCAATTTTTCAGTTAGCCGTCCAGAGGAATAGAATTAACTTATTAGTTTACGAACCAGAGCGGGAGGCTATTGTTCAATGGAGCGCCCATTAAGTTATGCAGATATCCTGAAAAAAACGCTGCAAGAGGCAACGCGAACCCAACCTCGCTTACAAGCGATTCAGCTTTATCCTGTCTGCGATACCGATTCCGGTCACTTTTTGATTCTAGCTACAGGCTGGGATAAGCAACGCTGGCTTGACACCATTCTGTTTCACGCTCGCTTGGTTGATGTTCAAGTCATCATTGAAGAAGATAACTTCGAGGAAGGGTTAACCTCTGCACTTATTGCCGCAGGTATCCAAGCAGAGCATATTGTGACGAGCCTTAATTATCAAAGTGGTGCTAGTCCAGTGGTGTTTCAGGTGGTATGAAGTATTCCTGTCTTATCCCTCTTTTGTCACTTTGGTCAGAGAAAAAGGCTTTATTCTTGCAATATCTGGATTTTAGCCATTCTTAATAATTTATTCTTCGCAAGGCGAAAGCCTTACAAACAATTAGTTCCATAAAATTATCTACGGAGAGTGATAAAAGATGATTAACAACCCTCCTCAGCAATTTACCTCTCTTGCTTCTCCACCGCCACCAACTCATAAATTATCAAGAAAAAGATTTTAAGGGGTAGAAAATTATGCGAAACTTAGAATAGAGAACTTCGACTATTACAAGGTGACAAATGAGTGAATTAATGCCAACCAATATCGAAGCAGAAGAGGCAATTTTAGGAGGCATACTAATTGACCCCGAAGCCATTTCGCGGATTGCCGAACTTCTCCGCCCAGACTTTTTTGCCATTACCGCCCATCAAGTCATCTACAAAGCCGCCCTCGACCTCTATTTTGAAGGCAAACCCACCGACTTAATGACCCTCACCACCTGGCTTGCTGACCGCAACAAATTAGAGCAAATAGGTGGACAAAGCAAGTTAGCACAACTGGCAGAACGCACAGTTTCAGCAGTCAATATTGACCAATATGCCATATTAGTTGAAGATAAACATATTCGCCGCAAATTAATTCACGCTGGCAACGAAATTGTCCAATTAGGTTACGAGACAGCCACAGAATTACCAATAGTTTTAGACAAAGCCGAACAAAAGATTTTTAACATCACTCAAGACCGTCCGCAGCAAGATTTAGTTGCCATCAGCGAGACTGTAAACGTCATTTCTCAAGAGTTAGAAAATCGCAATGAAGGTTTAACCTTACCCGGTATCCCCTGCGGCTTTTATGACCTCGATGCCATGACCGGAGGCTTCCAGCGTTCTGATTTAATTATCGTTGCTGCTAGGCCATCAATGGGCAAGTGTATTGCCTTTGACACTCTAATAGTGCAAAAAGATGGTAGCGTTTCTACCATTCAAGAAATCTATCAGCAACATCAAGAACATCAAACAAAATTATTAACATTAGGCAAAGATTGGAAATTTCAGATAACTCAACCCTCTGCCTTTATAGATGATGGCATCAAACCTACATTTCGAGTAACTACCAAACTTGGGAGGTTTGTAGAAACAACAACTACTCACCCCTATTTAACTATCAAAGGATGGCAACAACTTGCAGAACTTAAAGTAGGCAATAAAATTGCAGTTCCTCGCAAAATTGATGTCTTTGGCACAGAAAAAATTCGTCCCTGCGAAGTTAAGTTATTAGCTTATTTAATTGGTGATGGTTGTCTGGTAGATACAACACCAGAATTTACTAATAATCATCCTTTAATTCAAGCAGATTTTACCCAAGCTGCTCAAGAATTCGCCGATTTAAAAGTTCGCAAGGAAGTGAGAGAAAACAAAGCTACAACCCTTTATGTATCCTTAAGCCAAGGTAAGAAAAATCCTTTAACTGCATGGTTAGAAAAATTGGAACTGTGGCAGAAAGATGCTCACAATAAAACAGTACCATTCCTAATATTTAGGTTGGATAAATCACAAATTGCTTTATTCCTTAACCGCCTTTTTTCAACTGATGGCTGGGCAACAGTTTTAACTAGCGGTCAGGCGCAATTAGGCTATTGCTCAGTTAGCGAAAAACTAGCTAGACAAATACAACATTTATTGCTAAGATTTGGTATAATTGCCAAGCTTAAAAAGCGTTATATCAAATATAAAAACACTCATAGAATAGCTTGGCAATTAGATATTACTGATACCCAATCCATCAAAACATTTATTTCAAATATTGGAATTTTCGGCAAAGAAGATGCTGTAACAAAATTAGAAGCAGCCTTAGCCAACAATCAATACAAGACTAACCGCGATTTAATTCCGATTGAAATCTGGGAAGAAATAGCCGCAGTAAAAGGTAATGAACCTTGGACTATTTTAGCACGGCGGGCGGGAATTAAGGGCTACACAAATATTCATGTAGGCAAGCGTTCGCTATCGCGCGAACGGCTTTTTATCCTGGCAACTGCCTTAGAAAATCTACCATTACAACAATTAGCAACCAGCGATATCTACTGGGATGAAATTGTATCAATAGAACCGATGGGATACAAACAAGTCTATGATTTAACCATTCCCGAAACGCACAACTTTGTTGCTAATGATATCTGCGTTCATAACACTGCATTCTGTACAAATATTGCCCATAATATCGCGGCTGCTCAGAAATTGCCAATAGCTATTTTTAGCTTAGAAATGTCAAAAGAACAGCTAGTACAGCGCCTTCTTTCCAGTGAAGCCGGAATCGAAAGTAATCGCCTGCGTTCTGGTAGAATTAGTCAAAACGAATGGGCTCCTATAAGTAGCGCGATTGGTTCCCTATCAGAATTGCCAATTTTCATTGATGACACTCCCAATCTTACTGTTACAGAAATGCGCTCTAAAACTCGTCGCCTGCAAGCAGAACAAGGCGGAGCTTTAGGATTAATATTACTAGATTACTTGCAATTAATGGAGGGAAGTAGCGATAATCGGGTGCAAGAATTATCTCGAATTACGCGAAGTCTGAAAGGTTTAGCGCGGGAACTCAGCGTGCCAATTATTGCTTTATCTCAGTTAAGTAGAGGTGTAGAAGCGCGGACAAATAAGCGACCGATGATGTCAGATTTGAGAGAAAGCGGTTGTTTATCTGGGGATAGCTTGGTGACATTAGCTGACAATGGTACACAAGTACCAATTCGAGAATTAGTAGGAAAGTCTGGCTTCGCAGTTTGGGCGATCAATGAAGCTACAATGCAGTTAGAAAGAGCAATTGTTAGCAATGCTTTTTCTACTGGTTTAAAGCCTATATTGCGGCTAACAACTCGCCTTGGACGCACCATTCAAGCAACTAGCAATCACAAATTTTTAACCCTTAATGGTTGGAAACGTTTGGATGAATTAGAAGCTGGTTCCCGTCTTGCTCTTCCTCGCTGTTTGCCTAGTCAATCTTTACAATATGCTATTCCAGCCATGCAACAGAATGGTATTACTACACGCCAGATGCAAGCTATGCTTGGCAACAAATATTGTGGTACAACTATTTATAAACAAAATTTTAGCCGTGAGCGAGCAGAAAAATTAGCTCAAGCAGTAAAGTCTGATGAAATTACCCGTTTAATTAATAGCGATGTTTACTGGGATGAAATTATTTCTATAGAACCTGATGGTGAAACCGAAGTTTATGATTTAACAGTTCCTAAATTTCATAACTTTATTGCCAATAATATTGTTGTTCATAACTCAATTGAGCAAGACGCGGATTTAGTGATTATGTTGTACAGAGAAGAATATTATAATCCCGATACACCTGACAGAGGCATTGCAGAAGTTTTAATTACAAAACATCGGAATGGGCCTACAGGAATAGTAAAATTAATATTCGATCCACAATTTACTCGATTTCGTAATCTGGCAGTTCCCAGACGGTCATAAGTTCCCAAAAAACTGAGAGCTGCCAAATGTTGACTTCTTAGCCAGCGATTTTCAACAATTCCACATCGAAAATTAGAGTAGCATTAGGAGGAATTACCCCACCAGCACCACGAGCACCATAACCCAATTCGGGGGGGATAATTAACTTGCGACGGCCGCCAACTTTCATCGTGCCCACGCCTTCATCCCAACCTTTAATTACCTGACCCACCCCAATTTTAAACTGGAAAGGACTACCGCGATCGCGCGAACTGTCAAACTTAGTTCCGTTTTCCAGAGTCCCCGTATAGTGAACTATCACCGTCTGGCCAGTTTTTGGCTCCGCACCATCTCCCTCTTTGATTTCAGTATATTTCAAACCGGAAGATGTAGTAATTGTCTTTTCAGTATTTTCAGTCATATTATTGCCAGCGATAGTAGCTGGTGCATCTGGTATTGTAGCCTCAGCTACTAGCAAATTGCTTTGATTTAAAGACGTTTCAACCTCCGTCTTAATCACAGTCTGGGGTTGAGGTTTGGTAACAACGGCTGCAATGGCTTGTTGTCGGCTACCGCTAAATTGAGAGATTACCAGCACCGCACAGCATACTAACATTACCCCCAAGCTGATCAGAATTCCTTGCAAAATTCAGTCCTCCTTATTCCAGTGATACAATCCCATCTTTAGGCTCCGCTTGGGAACACATAGCCATCGAAATTAGAGTCAGAGCTGACTTTGAGATTGATATCAGCAAATACAAAAATTAGCTATACCAGCCTCATGCTTACTCCTTCCGAGATGATGGGAATAACCAAAAGTTATCCTATCACAGTACAAAAATTACTCAACTACTCTCACTAAACTTAACGCCAGAGGCGATTTTCTAAATCCCGCACCTGACGCTCCAAACGGTCGAGCCGTCCCCGTAACTCATCCATTTCTGATTGCCGAGGGACTCCTATATCTTGCATCATATTCCGCAGTTGCCTCTGCATCTGCGCCTCCCAGTTACCCTGCTCCGATTTAATCTGTTGCATCATATCATCTACCAAGGTTTGGGCCTGCTCAGAATTAAGTTTGCCATCTTGAACCAATTGCTCGCTCACTTCCTGTAATTTCTCCGTCACCAAGGAAGTAGTGCCAATGCCGAGCATGATCAGTTGCTTGAGTAAGTTACTGTTATCCATAAGGTTTTGCTGCTATTAGGAGCATTGATTGGGTGCTATCTTAGGCCGCGTACAAAGGCGATCGAGGCATCTGTACAATTGAAGTTAAATCAAAGTCGGCCTACATTTCTATTTTGGGGTATCTGCCGATCGCCTGCGACTCCAGCCTAGAAGTCAATGTTCGGAAAACCGCCAGTATATCCATCCTGAAAGCATACAGATTGCGGATTTTTGATTTTCGCTTTTGAACTGAAAAACCCTCACCATGCCACATTGTCCCCGTTGTAGCCAACCTGTAGACGCTTCTGCGATCGCCTGTCCCCATTGTCAAATTCCTCTTAAAGCATACGGTCATCCGGGTATCCCTCTCCACCGTTCCCAAGGAGAAGAATATCTCTGTACTACCTGCCTCTACCACGAAGACGACACCTGTAACTTTCCGCAACGTCCCTTTGCCCAAGATTGTACGCTTTATCACGATCGCTCTGAACCAATTTTGCCCCTCAGCAGTCAATACATTAGTGGCAGTTGGCCCCAACTTGTCAAAAGCTGGTGTCAGCGCAATATCTTTTGGTTATTCCTGCTCGGTCTGGTAATTGTCAGTCTACTATTATCTCTTTGATTAAAAAGAGGGGCTAGGGGCTACGATGCTCAGGGCTAGGGAAAGAGAGGGGGGA
>NZ_CACA01000200.1:0-14332 GCF_000180455.1 Kamptonema sp. PCC 6506 | reverse complement strand
ATTAGCTTTGTACAACCCAATCTACTCTGTGAGCTTCCGTGATATTGGGTATATCTAAGCGATCGCTCAACTTCAAAATCACAGCTTCAGGTACTCTGGCCGAGCGAGAAAGGTTTCGCCGCAGCAATTCTTCGCAAGGAACTTCTAAATAAACAATGCGAATTCGTGCCTGATAATTAGCAAATAATCGAATCAGAGATGAGCGCATTTGCCGAGTTGTATTCGTCGCATTCCAAACAAAAGATTTTCTGGCTCTCAGATACTCTTTAGCGGCTGCTTTCGCTTGATTGACAACAACTCCTTGGTCGTCTTCTGGGGAAACTTTTAAGACTTTTCGGATTGCGTCTAGGGAAATTACAGGCCAGTCTGGTAGGTGTTCCTGAATCCAATAATCTTTACCGGCTCCCGGCAATCCTGACATTAAAACTACTTCAAATTGGGTATCGTCAAATGCTGTATAATTGAGATTGCGATCTTCTTTTTGGAAGTAGATAAATCGACTATAATCTGAGGGAAATTGGCGGGGGCGATCGAAGCAGTCATTTTCTTGGCAAAATTCCCGGAAAAATTCAATCCGTTCTAAAAGTTGAGGGCGATCGCTACACTCACGGCCCCGAACATCCGCTTCTGCTAATAGTGCTAGCAAGTCGCACCGAATCAGTTGGCTGGCTGCGATCGTTGCTTGCTGAGGATTTGGCTTATCCCAAAACCATAGGGGTAAACTGCCATACCTCACTAAACCAACTATCGCCTCTCGCTGTTCAAAGGGTACTCTGGCACGCCAAAGCAACTGCCGTGCCATTTTTGCCCCTTGTAAGACGTGCCCCTTAGAAGTGATGCTGCCATCGGCTTCAATGGTTGTTGCGTCAGGCTTTGCCACATCGTGCAGCAAGGCGGCTGCAAATACAACTGACTGCTGGATGGGTGGTAATTCTCGCCATTGGGACAAGGAGATCAGTGCCTCGCAAACCAGGCGAGTGTGGGTTAAAACATCGCCTTCGGCGTGATATTGAGGATCTTGGGGGCAATTTTCCAGAGACTGCAACCACTCAAACTCTGCTTGAAGCGATCGCCAATTTAGCGTCCAGTTTGGAGGGGCGGGACAGTAGGGAAATGACCAAGGCTGACAGAGAGAAACTGAAGTATTCATAATTGCAAATATGGCAACCGCCAAGGCGGTTAGGTGGTTTGGGGGGTGAGGTCAAAGAATTTAGAATGAAACAGCCCTGCATCCCCTTCAGGGGTGGGAATGTTGGCAAAACTCCCTGTCTGCGATCGCTATTTTCAGGATACTTTCAGGATACAACGAGGCCAGAAAACACGCCCTAGTACCTAGCTATACCTAAGTCCTAGTAATTTTTTCCCCAGATTTAGTCAAATTTTCCACAGATTATCCACAGGTTTTTCCACAGTAGCGGTAGATGGCTTCAATTAATTTTGCGATCGGCTAACAGCATTGATGCGATCGCCTAACTGACGTAAAGTTTGAGATAAATTCGGGTCAGTATTCCGCAATTGAGCAATCTTATCGCAACTGTAAAGCACCGTCGTGTGATCCTTACCCCCAAAAACCTCACCAATTTTAGGTAAACTCAAATCCGTATGTTGTCGCATCAAATACATCCCCACTTGACGAGCAAGGCTAATTTCTCTGCGTCTAGAATTGCCTTTCAACTCCTCAACTGAAAGGTCAAATACATCCCCTACTGCTGTCAGGATCGCATCCGGGGAAGCCTCCAATCTCTCAGTTTGAGGGTTTAAAATTGGGGCCAGATTCTCCACAGTCATCGGCAAACCCGTAATCGAAAGATAAGCCACAGCCCGAATCAAAGCTCCCTCTAATTCCCGAATATTTGACTTATAACTAGAAGCGATATATTCAATTACATCTCGCGGGAGCCGCATATTTTCATACTCAGCTTTTTTTTGTAAAATCGCCATCCGTGTCTCTAAATCAGGCAATTGAATATCTGCAATTAACCCCATTGAAAACCGGGAACAAAGGCGTTCTTGCAAACGGGGAATTTGATTAGGCGGACGGTCTGAAGCTAAAACTATTTGTTTACCCGCTTCGTGTAAAGTATTAAATGTGTGAAAAAATTCTTCTTGGGTGTATTCCTTGCCTTCTATAAATTGGATATCATCTACTAAAAGCACATCTGCGGCTCGGTAATTATCGCGGAAACTTTGCATACTATCTTTACGAATTGCAGCGATCAAATCGTTAGTAAATTTCTCAGTTGAGACATAAAAGATTTTAGCATCGGGGTCAATTTCCAGGCGATAATGACCGATAGCTTGCATCAGGTGAGTTTTCCCCAAACCCACGCCACCGCACAGAAATAGCGGGTTAAATTCTCGCCCTGGAGACTCCGCCACTGCCAGAGAAGCAGCGTGAGCCATGCGATTATTTGAACCGACAACAAAACGGGCAAATATATATTTTGGATTTAAGTTAGCAGGTTTAGGCTGTTGGTGAGAGTGACTTTCTGGAATATCGGGAGATGGCCAAATTAGTTCTGAACCATTGTTAGTAGTCTCATCTCCGTTCAGGGTTGTCAGGTAGATATCAACGGAATGACCGAGGATATCCTCGACTACTTGAGCAATTGTTTTAATGTAATATTTCTGCAACCAATTGCGAGCAAAAGGGTTAGGGGTGCGGATAATCAAACAGTTATTTTCCAGTTGCTCAGGACTGGCAGTTTTAATCCATGTCTCAAAGGTAGGTCGGCTTAGTTGTACCTGGAGACGTTCAAGCACCTGATTCCAGAGAATTTCTAAGCGCATTTTTTTCTAATTTATTCTAAGATTTTAAGTAGAATGCAGAAAAAAGATTTACAAATCATTTTAGAATTTCTATAATACCACATAAGCTATGGTTCAGTCAATAAAATTAAGTTTAACGCTCAACTTAAACGTCATTATCTCATTCCGAAGATAACTATGTCATCACGAGCGAAGCGAAGCAATCTCAATGCTTTGCTATTGCTTCGCTTCGTTCGTGATGACATAAAATAATACCAATAATGAAGCAATCTTCAGTATAATTGCTATATTTAGATTTTTTCCCGAAGTATAAATGAAAGATTATCCAGAACAAGCACATTTAGATCGGGCTCGCGCCGCCTTCCAAAGTATCTGGGGCTACGAAGATTTTAGACCACCTCAAGGTGAAATTATCCACAGCCTACTATCAGGAAAAGATGCCCTAATTATCATGCCTACAGGTGGCGGTAAATCTATTTGTTTTCAACTGCCAGCCTTGCTACAAACTGGTTTAACATTAGTAGTATCGCCGCTGGTGGCATTGATGGAAAATCAAGTACAAGAATTGCGCGAGCGCTATCTCCCCGCTGGATTAATTCACAGTCAATTACCTGCACAGCAGCGGAAGAAAACATTGCAACAAATACAGCAAAATCAGTTAAGATTGCTGTATTTATCCCCAGAGACATTACTCAGTAAACCAGTCTGGGAAAGTATCAGCCAGCCGCAGATTCAAATTAATGGTTTAATATTAGATGAAGCTCATTGTTTAGTGCAATGGGGCGAAACTTTCAGACCAGCTTATCAGCGTTTGGGGACTGTGCGCTCTACTTTGCTAAAATCTAAGCCAATGGGAAGTAAAATTGCAGTTGCAGCTTTTACTGCTACGGCCGATCACCAAACTCAGCAGACAATTCAGAAGGTTTTACAACTACAAAAACCAGAAAAATTTCTGCTCAATCCCTATCGCGAAAATCTGAATTTGCGCGTTCAAATAGTTTGGACACCGAGAGGAAGGCGACAACAGTTATTAAAGTTTATTAACGCTAGAAAAAAACAAGCTGGATTAATCTATGTTCGGACTAGGAAAGATAGCGAAAGCTTAGCAGCATGGCTGGAAGATGAAGATTATATAACAGCAGCATACCATGCTGGATTGAGTGCAGAAGAACGAAGGGAAATAGAAAAAGCTTGGTTAAATGGAGATATCCAATTTGTTGTCTGCACGTCAGCATTTGGGATGGGGATTAATAAATCTAATGTTAGATGGGTTGTACATTTTCAAGCGCCACTGCTATTATCAGAGTATATTCAAGAAGTCGGACGGGCGGGGCGTGATGGTAAACCAGCGGAAGCATTAACATTAATAAGCGAGCCCACAGGTTGGTTATATCCCGAAGATAAGCAGCGGCGAGAATTTTTTGAAGATAAATTGCGATCGCAATATCAGACAGCTCAAAAATTAGCCAAAAAACTGCCATTACAAGGGGACGTTGAAGCAATTTCTCGCAAATTTCCAGAAGGCGCGATCGCTTTATCAGTTTTGCACAGTTCAGGTCAGCTTAATTGGCGAGATCCCTTCAACTACAGTATCAATAAATCGGCGCGATCGCTCTCTGGCGAACAACTCAATCGCACAGCAGCACAACAAATGTCTCAGTATCTTACAACTCGTCAGTGTCGATGGCAATTTTTGTTACAAGCTTTTGGCTTTGAAGAAGCAGCTAAATCTCTGCGTTGTGGTCATTGCGATAACTGCAAAAAGAGTTATAGCAACCGCCAAGGCGGTTTAAGAGGGGCTAGGGGCTAGGGAAGACGGAAGAAGGGTTTAGAATCAGGGTTTTAAATTTAGAATGTCTTAACTGCCTTGGCAACTGCTATAATTGCTAACTGTACTTATTCCATTTTACCGTAATTTGGATATAATACTAAATCTACCTTAAATACCCCTTTATTCTTTAAGTCCGCGTAGGCGGACTTCGTTTGTGTAGTAGCGATTTCAATCGCCGAACTATCTGCCTTCCCCTTCTTCCCCTAGCCGTAAGCATCGTAGTCCCTAGTCCCTAGCCCCTAGCCCCTCATTGTAAGATGGGTTCTATTTGTTGACGAAAAGCTTTCCATTTAGTTACAGAATTAGGTTCAGAAACAGCACCTTTTTGCATTAAAATTACCCCATCTTGAAAGCCAACAATTCCATACTCTCCAGAACTAGAAAGCTGCTCGATTATAGGCGCGATCGCACGCAATTGTCCTCTTTCCCGTTTAAACGCTACTTGATACTGCTGCAAGTGCCAAAGGTCAGCAATTAAATATTCCATCTTGACCACTTCTCGCGCATCATTTCGCAATTCCAACATCGGCAGCCTGAGAATTTCCCGGCGGCTAGACAAATGCGGCACGATATAATTAGTCGCAGCTACGCTGGCATCTGATGGAATCCGATTTAAGAGCGATCGCATTTGGCTGACGTGCTGCCATTGGCGAGTCAAAGAGACATATACCAAGGGATCGATCGCATCTGGCAAAATAAAAGAAAAAGTCCGATTGGGATTAGAAGTGAAGGTAAAAAACAGCGATAAACAGATGCAAAATGCCCAAAAGCGCTGAAATCTTAAAGATGAGGGAGATGAGGGAGATGAGGGAGATGGGGGAGATGAGGAAGTTAAATTCTCCCTACCTTCCCTATCCTCTCTACCTTCTTTTGTCTTCCCTACCTCCCCCATCCTCCCCATCCTCCCCATCTTCCCCATCTCTCCTCCCCCCTCTCGGCCCACCATAGAATTACGCCGTAAAATAGGCCGGGAACGACTGTCATCGCATAGCGAATGTTGATCGCTAGTACGGATACTCCCTTACCTAAAAATAACTTGAGCAGGGGAAATCCTGCGATCGCCCAAGAAGCAGGTGCTACCGCAGGCACAAAGGCCAAAGGCAACCACTGACCGAGTAAATACTTCAGCGTTCCCCAAAACGGCGTAAACAGTTCCCCTAGCAACCGCAAAGGGTTACTGACCATTCCCCAGAGAATCTGTAGAGTAGAAGCTTCATCACCTTCGGTATACTGACCAAAACGCTCGATCATAAACCGCTGGGAAATATCAGCAGAAAACAGAGGCATGATCAGGTTAGTGAGGACAACGATATAACCAAAACTCAAAGCACAGACAACTAAACCAGTGCGAGGGTAGCGGCGGCTCAAAATCATGTAAAATCCAACGCCAAACAGGATAATTCCTGAATCCTCCCGCACGGCTAAAATCAAGACTGCTAAAATGCCAAATATCGGCCACTTACGCTTCTCCATTGCCAGTAGCAAGCTAAAGACATAAAGCGGAATTTGGCAAATATCGTGAAAATTGCCCAAAGTCGGGCCAATGACAGCATTAGCACCATAAAAACTAATCGCGATCGCCGCAGATAATTGAGGTTCGAGATAATGTCTAGCCAGAGCATAGAGCACCAAACCCGCCGCCGTCACTAGCGTTACCTGCAAAACCGTCAGCGTCACAGGCGAGGGAAATAGAGCATAAATAGGCAGCCAGACCATCAAAGCCGGAGTGAAGTGCTGCCCCAGCCGATAGTAAAATACTTCTGGCAGTTGGTCATTATGAACGACATTGGTAGACAGAGCCGAAGAAAGAGAACTCTCAAACATCCGCCCATGAGTGCCATTCCAGAAAACTTGATTAAAAATACCTTGGTCGTAATCGGCGTAAAAACTATAGTAGCGATGGAGAGTCAGAAGCAGACAGGCGGCAAAAAAAGCGATCGCAGCCCAAACTACCACCTCCAACGGTTTATTTTTTTGCCAGATCAAAAATTTCACTCGCCCACCCTTATTTGAAACCTTCGGCACAATAACATAAATCTAAAGAAGATATTAAATTAGAGTAGAAGTGAAATCACTATCCTCGGCAATGGTTAAATATTTTCATCCGAGACCAAGCTTCAACGCGGAACATCGCGGAGTCTCAGGAGACAGCAATCCCGGCTCTACCGGAAAGCCTGCCTGCTCTGAGGCATTTCTACAACTTCTACTATTTGTGGACAAACGTCCCGGTTCCCGCGAACAGATTCGCCTCCTCCGCAAGTCCCTGGAAAACTTGAAGACAGAGTTTGCCTTTGAACTCCAAGTCATCGATGTGGGGGAACAGCCTTATTTGGCTGAACACTTTAAGCTGATGGCAACTCCCTGTTTGCTGAAAATTCATCCCGAACCCCGCCAAACCCTTGCTGGTAGCGATCTAATTGCCCAATTAGAACACTGGTGGCCTCGTTGGCAGCGTTCAGTCCAAGAACACTGGAGTGACGAACAGTCGGAACTCAGCAATAGGGAAACCAAGGAGTCTAAAACCTCTATCCATTCCATCGCTGCTGCTGCGGAACTGATGCAACTCACGGACGAAGTTTTTCGCCTCAAGCAGGATAAAGAACACCTGCAAGAGCAGTTGCAGTTGAAAGACCGGATCATTGCGATGCTTGCCCATGACCTGCGGAATCCCTTAACGGCGGCTTCCTTGGCCCTGGAAACTTTAGAATCAACTCATAAGCAAAAGGAAAATAACTTACCTGCGGTAACGCCTACTCTCACAGCTCATTTAATCAAACAGGCCCGCCATCAAATCCGAACTATAGACCGGATGATCACGGATATCTTACAAGCTGCTAGAGGTACGAATGCTGAATTTCACATTAAACCTCAAAAGCTAGAACTAAGACCTCTGTGTGAGGATATCATCGCTCAGTTACAAAACCGATTTCAAGCTAAATCCCTGCACTTAGAAACTGACATTCCTACTGACTTACCCTGCGTTTATGCCGACCCGGAACGCTTGCGGCAAGTAATGATGAATTTGTTGGATAATGCTGTTAAGTATACGCCAGAACAGGGAACTATTAATATCTCAATTTTGCACCGGACAGCTTACAAAGTTCAATTTAGTATTTGCGATAATGGGCCTGGAATTCCAGAGGAAAATTGCCGCAGTATTTTTGAAGACCGCTTCCGACTTCAGCGAGATGAATTAAAGGATGGTTACGGCATTGGTCTTGCTCTTTGCCAGCGTATTGTCCGAGCTCACTATGGGCAAATTTGGGTGGATTCTACAGAGCAAGCGGGGAGCTGTTTTCATTTTACTTTGCCAGTTCACAAATGAATTAAAAATCAAAAGTTAAAAATTTAATTTGTTAACTGTTAACTGTTAACTGTTAACTGTTTTGATGCAATTCAAAATCACGCTGATTAGCGGTTTGAGATTTAACAGTTTTTGACATCGGTTTGGCAAGTTGTCGGAGGAAGAGTTTAAGCGGACAGTGGAGGTTTGGGAAAAGAAGGTTTTGCAGTTACCTGTGACTTCTAATCTTTCTAGTAAGGTGATGCTGAAGGCTTTGAGGGAGGAGACTGGGGAGTACATAGTGATGGAAGCCGAGATCCAGCCTTGGGTGTTTTGGGTGGAACCGTTGGAGCGTGAGAGTTTAAGTCATTTTTTGGGGCGGTTGCAACGGGCGAATGTTACCGCCTCCTTGGGAGGGGATGAAGTTGGAACCGATTCGGTTGTGTGGGGCGTGTTATGCGGAGTCCCCTTGTCATAAGATTGAGTGGCAGTGTAAAGGGATGCAGGGGTGCGATCGGCATGGGTTAAGGTTGCTATCGGAGTGTCCCAACTGTGCGGCTAGGTTTAAGATTCTGGTCTTGTGGACATGAGGGTGGAAGTCATTGTACAGTTGTTCTACAAATCGCCTATTCTCAAAAACATTATGGTTTTAAGGGTGAGGCGATCGCGAACATAAGTAAGGTATTATAGATTTATGGAGTAGCTAAGCCTTGACATGAAACTACCTGACTACCAACGAGTTATTTATAAACACACTCCTTTAATAGAGGTTGTGGGACAACTACGCTTTCCTACAATCCTCAAAATTAATAATCAAGAGCCTTTTGAATTTCAGGAAAGAATTCGTTTTGATTACCCAATTTATAAGCAGTCTCAATCTATGGATATTCCTCCTGAAATAGCTAGTTTAGTTCCACAGATAGGTTCGCTTGTTTCGCAAGTTTCACAATATACTACTTATAATTTTATTTCTGAAAATTCAAAATGGCAGCTTTCTTTAAACCGAGATAATCTAACTTTAAGCACGGTTGAATACAAGCGATATGAAGACTTTAAAGAAAAATTCATCAAAATCATTAATGTTTTTGAAGAGATATATAATCCCTCTTTTTACGTAAGATTAGGGTTAAGGTATAAAGATTTGATACTTCGCTCAAAATTAAAAATGGAGGAGGATAAACCTTGGTCAGCATTAATTAGTCCGCAAATTGCTTCTGAATTACACAGTAGTGAATTATCTGGTTCGATTCGGACTTTAGTTAAGAATTTGGAAATTGAACTAGAAGTAGGTAAAGTTAATTTTAATCATGGTTTAGTCATATCACAAGGCCCCTCCCAAGGTAATATTCAGGAACCTGGTTATTTGTTTGATGCTGATTTTTTTGTAGAACCAAAAATAAATAAGGGAGAAATTTGGAATGTCTTTGATAACTTCAACCGCACGGGAGGAAAGTTGTTCCGGTGGAGCATTACAGACGAACTCCACGTCGCAATGGAACCTCAATCAATTGAGTGAGATATCACCAGTTCTTTCAGCACCTAGAATCAGCCAAACTTATATTATTAGAGAGTCTTACAAAGATATTATCTCGGCTACTTCCCCTATTTTGAGAAGAGGAAATAATCTGGCACTGGATTTATTAGTTAAAGTAGAAGTCAATTCTCAACCATCTCAGAGGATAATTAACTTCTTGAAATGCCTATCTATCTTGAGCTTTTTACCAGAAAATGCTTTAAAGCAAGCTGTCTCTCAATTAGAGAATATCAGAAATAATGACTCTCAACATTATGTACTTTTGCCGTCAGTAGATTTAAGAATTCACTGGCATGAGACAATAAATTCAAGTAGTCAGCCGTCTTCTAAGGACTCTAATAAATATTCTTCATTTCCCCGCATAGCCTCTTTAGTAGGTAACTTAGAAAAAGATTATGAAAGCCTTTGTTCTAATTATCTTAAAACGATTGAGACGGCTGAAAGGCTTATCGAGCGATTACATTCGGTAGCATTAAAAAATAATTGGTGGTGGTGCGATCCTCTGCTCAACATTAGTTTTGAGAATGAAATTGTCTTGGAATGGTGGAATCAAGAAAAAAAAATCACAATCTACGTTTATGAGGAAGTCATAGACTATATAAAGGTTTGGGGTGCAGATATGGATAATGAGATGGAAGATGGTTCAATCAGTTTGGATGAGGATTTAACAGATTTATGGCAGTGGATAGCTAGTTCAAGATAAACCAATTGGGATATGACACAAGATTTTGTAGGGGATGAAGAGGTCTTATATAGATGTATATTTTTTGATAGAAACTTGTATCAGATTGAAGAAAATACGGCTACCATCTCATCACAAGCATTTGCTGATAAAGCGATGTGTCCCTCTGTTGATAGGGCTGGTTTATGCGACAATAACCCCTGCTATTCTCAAAAAGATGAAAAAGACGCGGTAGTTAGTTTAATCACTAAAGATGTGAGGCTAATAAATAGCGTTATCCAGAACAATTCTAAAGGCGAACTAGAATTTATTTACAAAATTGATGTTTTACCTCGACCCTTTGAAAATAATCAGGCTCATGCACAAATTGAGCCAAGTCCAGAGTATAGAAATCAAACACCTTTTAGAAAGCTTAGAGAACGCTTAGCTTATTTGGCAAATCAGCGAGGATGGGAAATAGAGCCTTACGAATTGCGACACGCAAACGAGTAAGCGATCGCACTCTACCCCTTCACCTTCTCACGCAACCGCCCAGAAATCACATCTAACCAAATCGGCACAATAAACATCCTCTATCAGTGACAAATAATTTGTTACTGTAAACATATAAAGGCGGCACCCAGATTTGAACTGGGGGTGGAGGTTTTGCAGACCTCTGCCTTACCACTTGGCTATGCCGCCGTCGATCGCAAGATCAACTATATCACAACGCGATCGCTAATTTCCACTTTTCTAACCATAATTTTTGCTTCCCCCATCCCCATTGGTCGATCGCCACTGCTGAACGGCAACTTGCAATCTCGATGACAGCCAACTATCATATTGAGGATAAACTGGCAAGCGTTGTATCAATTGCCATCCCCCTACTGCTAATAACGCCTCTAAAGCCCGATCTTGCAGATGATCGTAATCAGGATTAACCTCATCGCGAGGCCCAATCCCCCCCAAATCCCTAGCACCGGCTGCCAAACAAGCCAGTAATATCTGCGGTTCTGTAATTAAATTAGGCGGGATTTGCAGAGTAATTTCTGAGGGTAAAATCGACTTCGCGATCGCCACCACTTCCGGCATCTTTTCAGGATTAAAACTTGCACCCTTCCAACCTTGCTGGCTCCCAGCACTATGAGGTTGAAGGATAACCTCTTGAATATTACCATAATCACTCTGAATCTGCGCGATCTCCGCCAGCGTTTCCCGCCAATCCCCCTCACTCTCCCCAATTCCTAGCAGCAAACCAGTAGTAAATGGAATCCTTAACTCCCCCGCCCATCGCAACTGTTGCAACCGTAGAGAAGGCACTTTACTAGGAGCATGGCAGTGGACAGATTGTAACAAATTCGGTGTTAACTGTTCTAACATTAACCCCATCGACACATTCACCTCTTTTAATTTTGCCATCTCCTCAAAACTCAATGGCCCAGCATTTGTATGGGGTAAAAATCCTAAACTTAATGCAAGTTCGCACAAATCATAAATACGCTCAAACCAAGCTTTTCGCCTTGACGAAAGCGGATGTACCTCACCGCTGAGAATCAGAATTTCAATCACTCCTTTCCCCTGAAGGCCTTGCAATTGCTTTTGCGCCGCCGCCAATGTCAGCCAAGGACTTTGCTCAGGATTGGTGCGAAAATTACAGTAGGTACACCGATTAAAACACTCGTAAGTAGGAACCAGAGTATAAGCAGGACTGTAAGCGATCGTCCGCGACATAATTTAGAAGCAAGAACATCTATATTACCTAGATTCCCCCCTTAAGGAGAGACCAAATTAGACTTAATTTCAGAAGCAGGAGATTCTCTTACCTTTGCCGTTTGAGAAGGAATAATCATGGATTTCGGCTTCTTACTAAACTGCGGAAACTCTGAAAGTACAGGGGAATTTACAACTGCGGGGCTAGTCGTTACCGTCTGCGAAAAAGGAACCAAAACTTTAGCCACTTCAGCTTGCTGCTGTAACTGCTCAGTCGAACCCAACAACCCCCCCAATCCCTTAATTAGCCTCCGAATATTATCGCGAAAAGCCGGATCGCCAGTCAACTCATTCAAATCAGATGTAATCTTTTGCATATTTTGAAAAGTAACACGAGCTGAATCTAGAGTTTGTTGTAATACCAGCAAATTTGTAGGATTATTCACAGTTGTTGATAAATCCCGCAAATTCACCGAAGCTTGAGCTGCATTTGCAGATAAAACTTCCAAGTTATTGATTAATTGCCCTTGCTCAATTCTGTTAACAATAGGACTTAAACTGCTCACAGCTACCCGCAGTTCCTGGCTCGTTTGATTAATATTATTCAAGGTGGTTACAAGCATAGCACGATTAGTTGTCAGCAGAGCATTAGCCTGACTAGCGGTTATATTAATCTGATTTGCTGCTTGCTTAACAGAATTTGCTGACTCGATAGCAGCTCCTGTCACCGCCCTAATCGAAGCATCCCCCGTTGCTGAAACCTTCCCGATTTCAGTAGCAATCCCTCCTAAATTCCCCTCTACAGACTGATTTAAATTACCAAATTCTTCCTGTGCTAACTGATTTAAACCGCCGATTTCTGTTTTAATCAATTGACTCAAAGTGCCCAATTCAACTTTAGCCGACTGAGTTAAACTAGACAAATTACGAGTTAGTTGAACTGCATCTTGAGCAGCCACCGCCGTATTTTTTGAAATCGATTTAATATTAGCAAATAACTCCGGGTCATTGTAGAGATTAGTAAAGTTCAATGCTGAGCGAATCAGTTCTTCCAAACTCGCGCCTGCATTACCTTTGAGGCGCGAATTATTGCAGATAATCGTATTTGGGCAGTTCTTACTCAGAGGATTAGCCGCGATCGCAGCATCTGGCAAAAGCGACAAAGGTGTAATATCAACCGCAGCTTCCCCAATCAAGCCAGACTTATTCGCCTCAATTAGCACATCCCGCGAAATCACTAAATCCGCCGGAGCAATTTCTAGCACCACCTCGACCCCATTTGGGCCCGGTTTCAGCGCACTAATTTTACCCACGCTGACTCCTCTGTACCGTACTGGTGTCCCTACCTGCATTCCCTGAACATTAGGGAATTCAACCAATACGTTATAGCTGCGGTTTCCCAACTGTAATCCTCGCAGCCAGAGGACTAGACCCCCAAACAAACCCAGTCCCAACAGAATCAAAAAACCAACCGAGCCTTCTCTAACCGTTCGCGATCGCATTTTAACCACCCTTGTTAACAGTTAACGGTTAACAGTTAATAGTCAACCATTAACCGTTAACAGCTTGAATTGGGCCCGCCACACTCCCACTAAAAAATTGCCGCATCAGCAAGTTATCAGTCTTATTAATATCGCTCACAGTTCCCTCCCATTGCACCTTACCTTGATAGAGAAACACAATGCGGTCAGCAGTGCGACGGATAGTGCTATCTTGGTGAGTTACCATCACATAAGTGCTGCACCCTCCCTGAGCCGCCTGTAGGTCGCGGATTAAATCCTCAATCATCGTCGAAGCGATCGGGTCTAAACCCGCCGTCGGCTCATCGTACAGCAAAACTTCTGGCGTGTCTCTAGAATTATCAGGATTAGCCATAATCGCACGGGCAAAACTCACCCGTTTTCGCATCCCGCCCGATAGCTGAGCCGGGTAGCGATCGCCAATTCCCGGCAAACCAACCATCTCCAGCTTTTCATCCACCAATGCTCGAATCCTGTGGCGCGGTAGTTTCGAGTGTTGGTAAAGCAGAAAACCAACATTTTCCTCTACACTCAGCGAATCAAATAAAGCCGCCTGCTGAAACACCATCCCAATACCAATCGGATCGGCGACATCATCTACCCATCCCTTCCGCCGTTGTCCCTGAACGTAAACTTCACCGGCATCCGGTGCTAGCAAACCTGCAATAATGCGTAGGATTGTTGACTTTCCGGTACCCGAAGGGCCGATCGCAGCCAAAGCTTCTCCTCGATAAATTGTTAGATCCACTTCATCTAAAACCACATTCTTGCCAAAGGACTTACTAATTCCCTTCAGTTCGATCAAAGGCTCAGCCATAGGAGGTTAAGAAATTATCTTGTTCCCAGTTGCCAGACTTTATCTAGTCCTTAATCATCAGTCTATAGCGCGATCGCCGATTTAGCGATTGGTGACTGAAAAGTTTTGCTTTTTTATAGATTGTGTCTTTCCTAGCAAGGCTTGACGATTTTGAAACCCTCTCCCCCTCCCAAGGCTGTGTCATTCTACCCAAAAAGCAGAGGGGCG
>NZ_CACA01000201.1:0-13242 GCF_000180455.1 Kamptonema sp. PCC 6506 | reverse complement strand
TTGGAACTCATGGGTTCATCCATTAGCAGTTAAGAGTTCTATCAAATCTGGCTTAAATATGCCTCTTATTTCTTAGTCCGCGCAGGCGGACTTTGTTTATGTAGTTGCGGTTTCAACCGCCGAACTTATCTGGTTATTTCTCTCACAAATCCTTCATAAACAATAATATAGGTTCCATTTTTTTACCGAAATCAAACTCGGTAGCAAAACACGCTTTCGCATTTTTGCTATAAGTATCAAAGTCACTAAGTATTTGCTGAATTGCCGTCTTAATCTCCTCCGAGTCAGACGGATTATTAATTACAATGCCAAACTGATACTCGTCAACTAACTTGCACAAAGATGGCAAATTGCTCAATAAAACAGGCTTTCCATGCTTCAAATATTCTGCTAGCTTTCCAGAAGCCATAGAAATCAGCGCATAATCATTACCTAAATTTGCATAAAAAGCCAGTCCAATTGTTGCCGCAGCATATACTCTATCGACTTCCTCGTAAGGAACAGGTTGCAAAGAAAGAAATAAGTTTTTTGAGTTAAGCTTTCGCAGCGATTGGATATAGGATTCTTCTTCTTTTCTTTCTTTCCTCTCATGGAAAATCAAAGCATATCCGTCATCAATATGATTAAATGCTTCAGCTACAGTTTTTGCTAAAACGGCATCATTAATCATTCCAGCTTGAAGAATTAAATAGGGGAATTCCTGCCTATTTAAGTTGAACTTTTCCCGGAAAAAATTACCCGAATTTTTAGCTAAAATCTCCTCTTCAGCGGCAAAGCTAGAGTTAGGTAGGTAAAATGGTTGAGGATGTTGATATTCGTAATAACTGGAAAGGTTTTTAAATCTACCTTCACTTTGGGTAATTACACCCACTGCTTTTCTGTAAGCTAGATTAGCCATTTTACTGAGAATTCCTACTGGCTTCCACAATTCTAATGACAAAAATAAAAATTTCTGTCTTAAAAAATATAGGCACAGCATGGCTGTCACATTGCCATAAATATCAATACCGATATTAATATTATTTTTTAAGCTTTGTAGCTGCTGATTGCGTAATTGATGATTCAAAACTTGAAAGAAAAAAATAGAGAGTTTTAGAAGTGGAACTAGAGGTTTTAACCTAGTTCTATTTAGAAATCTGACGATCTTAAAGTCTTTGCAAAAGTAAATTATTTTTACATTTTCTCCAATTTTACCAGGTTGAGCATAGTCATTCTCTGTAGCGTATATTGTGACTACATATCCCTGTCTTTGCATAACTTTAGAAAGGTTGATGATTGTAGGAGCAACGCCGACATATCCCTCGTAAAAAAAGATAGCACATTGCTTAGACATTTTTTTTATTTCCCGCTTCTCTAAGTTTGGCTATAAAATAAACATTCCAAGTTTTAGCTACTGGTTCATTCCCTGTCATCCATTCACCATAAGCTAATAACTCAAACTCATTAATATCCAAAAATAAATCTATTTCTGGTTTAAACAGATATCGCATTTTATGGGTTTCTTCAAGTTCCTCAACTGCATTCCTAGATTTATTTTTGATGAAGACTTGATATCTAACATCCACTAAGTTATGATTAGGATAGAGCGCAGGTTCAGCAATTCGAGTCACAGTAATTTCTTCGTCTTTTAAACGCTTGACTCGAACTGTTGGCGGATCGCCCAAAACCCCTGGGCCATACCAACAATCAAAAATCAGGACTCCCCCTGGATGAAGATGAGCTTTGGCGGTAGCAAAAGCAGCTTGCAAATCGCGATTAGTTGTCTGATAACTGAATACATGAAATAGAGAGATGACGGCATCAAATTTGCGCTCTAGCCTGATGGAACGAATATCTCCTTGCACAAATTGAAGTTTAAATGCTGGTGTTGGAGGCAAATTTAGCTGCCGCTGTTTTGCCTGTTCCAACATATCTAAACTCAAATCTATGCCACAGACCTCGTATTTTGATGCTAGTAATGCCGCGTGGTTTCCTGTACCGCATCCTAACTCTAACAAAGTTTGTGCCTTTGGTGCATATTTTTCCAGTAAATTCTCTACAAACTTTGCCTCAGCCGCATAATCTTTATCTCGGTACAGTAGATTGTAATAGCGAGCATAATTACCGAATATTTGCATATCAATTACCTAATTACTTCTTTAATTACCTGTGCAACTCGTTCCATTTGTGTATCTGTTAAAGCTATGCCGCTAGGAATATAAAATCCTCGCCTAGCAAGTCTTTCAGCAACGGGATAAGATTCCCCTTGAAACAGTCCCATTTTCTTAAATATAGGTTGTTCGTGCATCGGCCAGAAAAAAGGCCGGGTTCCAATTTGATGTTCTGCTAAACGCCGTATTGCTTCTACTGCATCAAAGGGTAATTCATCTTTCAATACTACACCGTATACCCAATAAATATTTTTTGCATAAGTTGTAAAGGCTAAAGGTAATTCTAAACCAGAAATATCTGCTAGTAATTGATTATAAATATAACCCATTCTGCGCTTGCGAGCAACAAACTCATCTAATCTTTCTAACTGTGCTATTCCCAAGGCAGCTTGAATGTTGCTCATTCGCAAGTTCCAGCCAAGTTCTTCATGTACAAACCGCTGCTGTGGCTGAAAACATAAGTTTCGTAATGAACGACATCTTTCTGCTAATTTAGCATCGTCGGTGACAATCATTCCGCCTTCGCCTGTGGTGATATGTTTGTTGGGGTAAAAGCTAAAGGTACTAATATCTCCAAAGCTGCCACAAGGTTGATTTTTATAAGTTTGCCCGTGCATTTCGGCTGCATCTTCTATGATTTGTAAATTGTATCTTTTAGCTAAGTCTAATAGAGGAGTTATATTAACGGGCAAACCGTAAATATGAACGGCCATAATTGCTTTTGTTTGTGGTGAAATTTTGGTGGTAATTTGTGCTATATCCATATTCCAAGTTTCGCGATCGCAATCAACTAAAACTGGTTTAGCACCCGCTCTAACAATGGCAGCTACACAGGATATAATCGTAAAGGTTGGCACAATTACCTCATCGCCTGGGCCGATTTTTAGGGCTGCAACTGCGGCATCTAAAGCTGCGGAACCGTTACATACTGCTATTCCGTATTGGCGACCAACGCGAACGGCAAATTCTTCTTCAAATCGCTTGACAAATGGCCCTTCTGAGGAAATCCAACCACTGTCAATACACTGATTGAGATATTGGCGTTCATTGCCATCTAAAAGGGGTTGATTGACCGGAATTGGTGCGCTCATTTTTTCAAGTTTAAAGTTCTATAGCAATCCTAAATCATTTGTGAATTTCTTACTCCCTCCCCTTAGCAAGGGGAGGGTTGGGGTGGGGTAAAAAATTTACGATTCATTTAGGATTGCTATAATTACCAATCACCAATTAGCAATTACCAATTACTCTGTTCTTATGCAACTACAAACCACTATAATTTAACTTGCTGTGCTGTAATAGCGGGAAAACAGGTTTTATCTAGTTCTCCGATGAATGGCCCTTGCTTGATTTCAATCATTTCTACTTCTTCTATGACTTCAAATCCATGACCGCCTTTAGCGATGAGAATTAAGTCGCCTGCTTCTAAAATGCGGCTTTCTAAATACTCTCGTTCTTCGTTATAAAAATCAACGCGGAGTTTTCCTTTTTTAATTAAGAGAACTTCTTGAGTATAGAAGACTTCTCGTTTAACAGGGTTGTGAATGTGGGGCTGAATTACTTTGCCTGCGGGATGTTTCATGTAGGCAAGTTGTTGGGAAAATGTGTTGGGTGTGAAAAAGCTAACTCCAGGTTTGTTGAACTTGCCAGAAACAATCAGTGCTAATAGGAGATTGTTACAAGTGATTTCTTCAACTAATTTTTGAGTGAGTTGTTGAGTAGTCATAGGGTCAGGTGATTTAATTTTATTTGTTTAATACTTGATTCAAGTGACAGTAGACCTAATACCCTGTTGATACCGCAGTATTTTTACTGCTTTACAAACGCATCGAAAATTGTCTCAATTGTCCTATTGCTTGAGCTACTGGTTTATAATCTGAATCTGGTAGACTAATTACCCCGATCGCGATCGTAGTATTGAAAGTGGCGATCGCTCTAGCTAGGACGTAGCTTGCTAACATTCGCTGTGGTTCTGGAGGTGGCGATCGCTAATTCCCACTATCACCCTAAGTTTTGCCACGCGGACACAGCGATCGCTCTATCCCGAAGGCTAAACCCAAGTCTATGAAATCTAGGAGAGTGGTATGCCAAAACTCACCAACGCTAAAAGCGCCAGCTCAACTCTAACTCAAACTATAACTTTATTTGGCATATATTATTCCCTTTAGCTATTAATAAATTACAAACTTTATGAAATAAAGTCACTTTTTTGATAATTGTAAATTTTCGGTAAAGGGGGTTGAAATATCCAGATTTGTCTGCTAAATTGGAGCTATTTTGACAATTCGAGTCTCTAGTAAGGGAAAGAAGGGAAAGAGAATAAACTAGGGAAAGAAGGAGAAGAAGAGAAAGTTAGGATAACCTTTATAACTCGATCAATTCTTCCACTAGCGCCCTAATTTCAGCGGCCGCTGCTCCTTTAGGCTCTGTTTCTAACACCGTACACCCAATAGTTGCTGATTCTGCGAATGCCACACGCTGACAAATAGCCGACTTCAAAACTGGAATTTGATACCCAGAAAGAGCTTCTGCTACATCCCGCCCAATAGATGTATTAACTATTTTACGATTAATAACAAATACCGATTTCAGCCAATCTTTATAAACAGAAGCTTCTCGGATCAGGCTAATTACCTTTTCCGTTGCCCAAATATCGTAGGGAGAAGGTTGGACTGGAATGAGCACAATATTAGAAGCCATGATCGCAGAACGAGCTAAGTCTGAGACTCGCGGCGGGCCGTCAATCACTACATGGCTGTAACTTTTAGCGATCGCAGGTAAGTCCCGGTGGATCGTAGGACGGTCTAAACCTACGACAGAGAAAGGTAAATCGCTATTTCTAGCCGCCGCCCAATCTCGTGCAGAACCTTGAGGGTCAGCATCCACAAGCAGTATCCTACCACCGCGCAAAGCCAAGGCATGGCTGATGTGAACGGCGATCGTTGTTTTCCCAACGCCTCCCTTTTGGTTTTGAACTGAGATAATCATGCCGTATTTACAAAAATTTTTATTTACTTTAATACATTAAAACATTAAAGTATATTCCTAGCCAATAATTGATATAACTTATAATCACAAGACTTAGCACACAAGCCAAAAACCCGGTTTCTGCGTCAATATTTCTCGTAGAGAGTCACGATTTTTCAAAGAAACCGGTTTTTTACGTAAGTCCTAAATTAATCAAAAAACTGACAATGGATTTTCTACTCAAACCCTTTGATTACGAGTTTTTCAGCCGCGCCTTATTAGTAGCAATGATGGCAGGTCTATTGTGCGGCGTAATTGGGGTTTATATTACAACCCGCCGGATGAGTTACATTGCTCACGGTCTATCTCATGCTATTTTGGGCGGAGCCGTATTGAGCTACGTTTTAGGTTTGAATTTCTACATAGGCTCTGGAATTTGGGGATTTGTCTCAGCCTTACTAATTCAATATTTAACAGGACGCAAAATCTATTCGGATGCTGCTATTGGTATTGTCACTACTGCTAGCTTTGCTTTGGGGGTAGCGATTATTAGTAGTTCTCGGAAATTCAGTCAAAACTTTGAAGCCGCACTGTTTGGAAATGTCCTCGGTGTCACTCCCGAAGATTTGTGGATTGTTACAGGAGTAACTGTTATTTTGCTCAGTCTAGTTTTCGTCTTTTATCAACCTTTACTATTCTGGTGTTTTGACCGAGAAGTTGCCCAAGTTCACGGCGTACCTGTCAAAGCAATGGATACGCTTTTTGCTTTAATGCTAGCAACCTTACTGGTGACAACATTAAATATTTTGGGAGTAACATTGATTATTTCGGCTGTGGTAATTCCAGCTTCGACTGCAAGGCTTTTGAGCGATCGCTTTAGTTATATAATGTTGATTTCAGGCGGGCTAGGAGCTGCGATCGCTTTCGTTGGTGTCTACCTCAGCTACCACTTTGATATTGCTTCTGGAGCTAGTGTTGTGCTGCTATCCACGTTGGTATTTGGTGGCGTTTTACTTGCTACTGGTTATCGCCAAAGCCGAAAACAATATCTACCTCCTATTCACACAAAATAACTTACTTCTTCCTTCTTACTTTTTCCTTCTTCCTTCTTCCTTCTACTTACCAAGCGGTGCGCCACTGTTTCATTTGCTCAATTTCTTTCTGTTGTGAAGTCAAAATATCTTGGGATAAGTTCTTGATTTCGGGTCGATTGGACTTGATTAATGCGTCTTTAGCCATCACTAAAGCTCCCTCATGGTGAGGAATCATCGCATTAATAAATCGTAAGTCAAATTGAGCATCAGCAACACCTAAGTCCATACTCATCATCATGCTATTCATTTGCTCAGGAGTCATTGCCATATTATGACCCATCTTAGCATCGTAAGCTGTTGGCGTACTGCTGGCTTTTGGATACCAATCGGTGCGCCATTGTTTCATCTGATTGATTTCTTTTTCCTGAGCTTTAATAATGTCGCCAGCTAATTTTTTAGTCTCAGCGCGTTGGGATTTATTAAGTACCTCTTGAGCCATATTCACCGCACCTTGATGATGTTGTATCATTGCATCAATAAATCGTAAATCGTAGTCTGCATCTGCCGGGCCTAAGTCCATAGACATACTGTGGTTCATGCCACTCATGCCGCTATTTTGTACTGTCTCCTGCTGATTATTAACTGAGGTTGCTGCGGGTGAAGTTGAGGGTTGAGATTGGCTTGAGGGAGCATTAGAACAACCTGCGAGTATTCCCCCTGCAAGGGCGGCTATGGCGGTGAAAGTTAATGCTACAAAGCCAGTTTTTAAGGATATAAGTTGCATAGAATTCTAGCTCCAATTAAAAAAATACTTTTACTCCTCTTAGTGTTGAGTGTTGCACTTAAATATGAAATTGGGATGAAATTATTGACTCTATTCTGTTAAAAATCATTGTTAGAGTCTAAGTTAAATATGATATAAATTCTAATTTTATTTGAACAGAAATTTAACAAGGGAACTATGTAAAGGGATTGCAACAAAACTTAATATTTAATTGCGGTTTCCCCCTTGACTCTCCTGTTGACTGGAGAGTACAAGATGGAGCTAGTTCAATGAGAAAGCAAATCGATGGTTACTATGACATTACAGCTCAAAGTTCCCAAAATGGCTTGTTCTGCTTGTGTAAACACGATCGCTAAAGCAGTTCAAAGTATTGACCCAGCCGCTAATGTTGAGGCCGATCCTAAGACCAAATTGGTCAAGATTCAAACAGTTAAGCCTGAAAGTGCAATTAGGGAAGCGATCGCAGACGCAGGCTACCCTGCTGCTTAATTTAACAGTTAACGGTTAACTGTTAACAGTTAACCGTTAACTGTTTTGGAATAATTGCGGAGATTAATAATGAATAATGCCAGATTCAAATTGCGAGGAATGAGTTGTGCTTCTTGTGCTAATAACATTGAACAAGCTATCCTTTCTGTTCCAGGTGTGAGAGAATGTAGCGTCAACTTTGGTGCTGAAATTGCCACTGTTACCTATGACTCCCAAAAAACTGATATTAAGACAATTCAAGATGCGGTTGATGTGGCTGGATACACAGCGCAACTCATCCAAGCACAAGATATATTTAGTACAGGTAACGATGCTGAAGAGCGAGAAAAACAGGCAGAAACTCAACAGTTACTCCAGAAAGTTTGGATAGGTGGAATTGTCAGCACCATTCTCTTAATTGGATCTTTGCCAATGATGCTTGGAATTTCTATTCCTTTCATTCCCGAATGGATGCACAATCCTTGGCTGCAATTGGTATTAACTACACCCGTACAGTTTGGGTGTGCTCGTAGTTTTTATGTTAATGCTTGGAAAGCTCTAAAACGTCATGCTGCGACAATGGATACTTTAGTAGCCCTTGGTACTGGCTCTGCGTATCTTTACTCTATATTCGCAACTTTTTCTCCCAGCTTCTTTACGGCTCAAGGCTTAAGTGCTGATGTTTACTATGAAGCATCTGCTGTGATTATTACTCTGATTTTGTTGGGAAAATTGCTAGAGAGTCGTGCGAAAAAGCAGACCTCAGAATCCCTACGTAAATTGATGGGATTGCAACCAAAAACAGCTCGTGTTATTCGCAACGATCGAGAAGTCGATATCCCAACGGCTGAAGTAGTTTTAGGTGATATAATTCTAGTACGTCCTGGTGAAAAAATTGCAGTTGATGGCGAGATCGTGGATGGTTCCTCTACCATTGATGAAGCGATGGTGACAGGGGAAAGTATACCCGTAAAAAAACGACCAGGGGATGAGGTAATTGGAGCCACAATTAATAAAACTGGTAGCTTTAAATTCCGAGCTACGCGAGTTGGGAAAGATACATTCTTAGCACAAATTGTACAATTAGTACAGCAAGCACAGGGTTCCAAAGCACCGATTCAAAGATTAGCCGATCGAGTAACGGGATGGTTTGTACCTGTGGTAATTGCAATCGCGATCGCGACTTTTATTATTTGGTACAATGTCATGGGTAACATTACCATTGCGTTGATTACTACTGTGAGCGTTCTGATCGTTGCTTGTCCCTGTGCTTTGGGTTTAGCTACGCCAACTTCAATCATGGTGGGAACAGGCAAAGGTGCAGAAAATGGCATTTTAATTAAAGGAGCAGAAAGTCTAGAATTGGCGCATAAATTGCAAGTAATAGTTCTCGATAAAACAGGGACGATTACCCAAGGAAAGCCGACTGTTACTAACTTTGTAGCTATTAATGGCACTGCTAATAGTAATGAGTTAAAGCTAATCTCTTTAGCAGCAGCAGTTGAACGAAATTCCGAACATCCTCTGGCTGAAGCTGTTGTGCAGTACGCGCGATCGCAAGGTGTGGATTTAACAGAATCTCAGGATTTTGAAGCGATACCTGGTAGTGGCGTACAAGGATATGTATCTAATCAATTCGTGCAGATTGGAACTCATCGCTGGATGCAAGAACTAGAGATTAATACTAATCCATTACAGCAACACTGGGAGCGATTGGAATATCTTGGTAAAACAGTAATTTGGCTGGCAGTTGATGGTAAGATGGAAGGAATTATGGGGATTTCAGATGCGGTTAAACCTTCTTCGATCGATGCCATTAAAACTTTGCAAAAGATGGGTTTAGAAGTCGTAATGTTAACTGGAGATAATCGCCGCACTGCTGAAGTAATTGCCCGTGAAGTTGGCATTAAACGAGCGATCGCAGAGGTTCGCCCGGATCGGAAAGCCGATCGAGTAAAAAGTCTGCAAGCAGAAGGTAAGATTGTCGCAATGGTTGGAGATGGTATTAATGATGCGCCAGCATTAGCTCAAGCAGATGTGGGAATAGCAATTGGAACGGGAACAGATGTAGCGATCGCAGCTAGCGATATCACTTTGATTTCTGGCGATTTGCAGGGAATTGTTACTGCAATTCAACTATCTCATGCCACCATCCAAAATATTAAACAAAATCTGTTCTTTGCCTTCATCTACAATGTGGCAGGTATCCCAATTGCGGCGGGTCTTCTCTACCCGGTGTTTGGCTGGCTATTGAATCCGATAGTTGCGGGTATGGCGATGGCTTTTAGTTCGGTTTCTGTAGTCACAAACGCATTACGATTGCGAAATTTTTCATCAAATAGGAGTTACGCAAAGAAACGGGGTTTCTCTGAAAAATATCAGTTTCTCAATTAGATATCTACTCAACTAGATATTTAGGAAAAGCCCGGTTTCTGTTTCTGACCTCGACTTGGAGAAAAAATCATGCTTAATCAAGTTTTATTTTTAAGAAGGTTAGCAGGATTGGGATTGTCAATCGGCATAAGTTTACTTCCAATCTCAGGGGGGATTGCCGCAGAAAGCCATTCTAATCCCTCTAATAACTCTGCTCATAAAACTGCTCAATTTCGCTCGATTGAACAGCCATTAGTCAATAAGGTTGCCGTCACTTTTGGCGGATTAGGGCTAATTGGTTTAGAGCTTTGGTGGTTTTTGTTCAGTAAATCTAAATCTCTGAAAGACGATTGATAGGCGATTGCTTTTCAAGATTTACATTTTGGGTTATGGCGCAAGCTCAAAGGTTAAGTAGAAGGAAGAAGGAAGAAGGAAGAAGGAAGAAGGAAGAAAAATTTAGTTATCTAGGAGAGAAGGAAGAAGGAAGAAAAATTTAGTTATCTAGGAGAGAAGGAAGAAGGATTTAGTTACTTGCTTGGGTTTAAAATAGCAATACTGAACAAAAATCACCTATGCGCCTGACATCTCTTGACGTTTTTCGAGGAATTGCGATCGCTTCCATGATTCTTGTCAATAATCCTGGGAGTTGGGATTACGTCTATCCTCCTCTAGACCATGCAGAATGGAATGGTTGCACGCCTACAGACTTAATATTTCCTTTCTTCCTCTTCGCTGTTGGTGCGGCGATGTCTTTTTCCTTATCGAAATATACTGAAGAAAACCCACCGATATCGACAGTTTATTGGCGCATTTTACGCCGCGCAACCTTGCTTTTTCTATTAGGTTTACTGCTTAATAGCTTCTCAATTTTTCTGGACGTACTTCTCAATGGTTCCCCAATTGAGAATTTTGGTAAAATCCGTATTTTGGGAGTATTGCAACGCATTAGTTTAGCTTATTTTTTAGCCGCGATCGCAATTCTCAATCTCTCCTCCCGCAACCTGCGAATACTCGCAGCTACGCTACTTTTAGGCTACTGGGGTGCATTAACCTTAATTCCAGTTCCCGGTTACGGCGCAAACCTCCTGACCCCAGAAGGCAATTTAGGCGCATATATCGATCGCCTAATTCTCGGAACCCAACACCTCTACCGTCAAGGACAATACGATCCAGAATCACTATTGGGCACATTACCCGCGATCGCCACAGTGCTTGCGGGTTATTTTACAACTCAATGGCTGCGAGTTCAACCAATCAAAACTCGTACTACTTGGAATTTAGTAATATTCGGCCTCGCTTCCCTAACAATTGGTCAACTTTGGGGATTCTGGTTTCCTATTAACAAACAACTCTGGACAAGTTCTTATGTTCTTCTCACCGCAGGCTGGGCCATCCTATTACTTGCTATCTGCTACGAAACAATTGAAGTCCGTCGCTGGCAATGGGGACGACCATTTGAAATCATGGGATTAAATGCAATTTTTGTCTTTGTTGCTTCCGGTTTTGTCGCCAGAATCTTACTAAAAACTCACATTGGCAGTGGTGAAAAGCCTCCAACAACCTATACTTGGATTTACGAGAACTTTTTTCGACCTTGGGCCGGCGCGATGAATGGTTCTCTCGCTTTTGCCCTAACTACGGTATTATTTTGGTGGGTTATTCTTTATCTAATGTATCGGCGCGGCTGGTTCTTAAAAATTTGACAATAGTTAACGGTTAACAGTTAACTGTTAACTGTTGTTACCGAGGTAAATTATTAATTAGTTTAGCACCACTTATCTTTATAAGTTTCGATGAATTTATAAAAAAATGCCCGTGTTGTCTCTGATAATCCTTCCAGCGTATTTTGTTGTAAAAAGCACGTTGGAGATGGTACACACCAGTCAGGAGGCGTTCCGTAAATGATATCGAAAGTGCGCCGAGGAATACTGGCAATATAATTACCACGATGAATTCCCCATGCGTCAAAAAATACACCATCTCCCGGTTGAAGATTAATGCTTTGTGCATTGGGCATATCAGCGAAGTTTTTCTCCATACCATTTAATCCTTTCCTAATTTCAAGTTCTTCTGGAAAATCCCAGCGCTTGTGGGAACCAGGTACGTACTCTAAATTATTATCACGGAGAAAACTAATGTGGAGGTGAATGCCAATAGTGTTTTGCATTCTTGCTTTTTCAGTTTCCTCATCTGGCGCGTCAAATTGCTGGTCGCGATGCCAATCTCCGCTGCGAGTATAGCTGGCTGGATTAAAGAAATATTGCGTATTGTAAAACAAAAGCTCTCGCCCAGATATTTGATATAATAGGTTAACAATTTGGGGATTAGCAATAGTATTTAATAAGAATTGAAGCTGACTATGGTAATTAATAAAATAACGTTCTTCAGTTAAAAAAGCCATATTTGTGAAGTTAGCAGCTTCTTCGGGAGCAAGGGATTCCCTTACCCATTGTTCCCAAATGCGATCGCAAATTTTTTTAAGCTCGTCAATCTGTATAACATCTAATAGTTGTGGGATAATAACATAGCCATATTCATCCCATTGGGCTTTAATAGTTGTTGGATTCATTTCTCAATTAAATAATGGGTCAATTTCGACTTTTGTATTATATCCACCTACTCAGTAATTTCTGCCTTTACTTGTGGCAACTGTCAGCCATTAGGATTAAAATTAAGAAAAGTTACGTGAACAGGAAGGCTCTGTCAATGATTCCAACAGTTATCGAACAATCGGGTCGCGGAGAACGGGCCTTTGATATATACTCGCGGCTGCTGCGCGATCGCATCGTCTTCCTCGGACAGCAGGTGACATCTGACCTGGCCAACCTAATCGTTGCCCAACTGCTATTTTTAGACGCAGAAGACCCAGAGAAAGATATTTATCTCTATATCAACTCACCAGGGGGTTCAGTCACCGCAGGGATGGGTATTTTTGACACCATGAACCACATCCGGCCAGAGGTTTCGACGATTTGTCTTGGTTTAGCGGCCAGTATGGGTGCTTTTCTCCTCAGCGCAGGTGCCAAAGGTAAACGGATGACTCTGCCTCATTCCCGGATTATGATTCACCAACCTTTAGGCGGTGCCCAAGGTCAAGCAACTGACATTGAGATTCAGGCGAAAGAAATTCTTTACCACAAAAGACGCTTGAACGAACATTTGGCGGCCCACACTGGTCAACCTCTCAGCCGGATTGAGGAAGACACCGAACGGGATTTCTTTATGTCGGCAGCAGAGGCAACGGAATATGGTCTTGTCGATCTAGTGATTGACCGCCGCCCTTCTGCTACGCGCCCCATAGTTGCTGTCCCTAGTTAGTTACCGATCTCAATTTAATCAGGACTGACGCAGCGATCGCGTAACGCCGCCGTCCCGGTGGTAAAAATACCGCCCAGAGGGCGGCGTTACGAATATTGTCCTAATCCCGTCATTACTGGAATCTTTGATTCTATTCCCATCTTCCCCCTCT
>NZ_CACA01000202.1:0-2071 GCF_000180455.1 Kamptonema sp. PCC 6506 | reverse complement strand
TGTTTATACAGTAAGCTTTTTAGCCATCCTTATCTTATGTTTAATTAGGGGGATTTACTTACAATCTTGATGTTTGGTTTCACTTCATTACACCCAAATTACTATTATCTGCTCTTATTTACCAATTACCGAAGAAGGGACTAGGGGCTAGGGACTAGGGGCTAGGGAAAGAGGGGGAGAGAGGGAGATGGGAAGGTACCAATTACCAATTACCAGTTAACCGTTAACAGTTAACCGTTAACAGTTAACAAATAAGCTTTCATTCTCCCCTTACCTTTAATTTCAATTTCTCCGCGTTCCTCGAATACGTAAACCCCTTTTAAGCGTTCATAAGTCGATTCTGAGACTTGAATGCGACCGGGGATACCGTGAGATTCCATCCGAGAAGCAGTATTTACAGTATCACCCCATAAATCGTAAGCAAACTTTTTCCAGCCAATTACTCCCGCTACGACTAAACCAGTGCTAATACCGATCCGAATCTGAAAGTCTTGACCTTTTTTAGCATTAAATTGTGCTAAAGCTTGCTGCATATCTAGCCCCATCTCAGCAATAGCATGAGCGTGGTCTAAATGGTTTTCTGGTAAACCACCTACTACCATATAAGCGTCCCCAATTGTCTTAATTTTTTCTAAACCGTGACGTTCCACCAAATGGTCAAACATCGAAAAAATCTCATTGAGTAACTTAACTAATTCTGTAGGTGAAATCCGGGCAGAAAGCTCTGTGAAGCCAACAATATCGGCAAATAAGACACTTACTTCGGCGAAACTGTCTGCAATAGTTTGCGGATCTTGTTTTAAACGTTCGGCAATTGGTGGTGGTAAAATATTTAGTAGCAAGCGCTCCGATCTATCCTTTTCTGCTTCTAAGGCGCGGCGGGCTTTAAATTCAGCTTTGGCTAAGCGTTCGTATAGATAAACTGATAAGTTGCAGGTTACACAGGCCCAGAATAAGTAAAGATATAGCATGGCTGGAGCCACTGGCATATCTTCGGGTTTGACTTGTAAGTTTAGTGCAGCATTAACTCCGAAATAGTAGACAAATACGCCTAATTGTGCTGTCAAATGTAGGGGCCACCGGACGGGGGTGAGAGTAGCTTGACCAAAAAACATGAGGCTCCAGGCAATAATATCGGGTTGGGCGATACCCAGGAAAGTGGCTCGTATTTGCGGGATCAGGGTTGTTGACCAGGATAGCCCTAAGAATATTAAAGCGTGATGGCGGCGCACTGCGGGGATTTGCAGGGAGGCAATGCCAGCGAGGAGAAGCAGTTGTACGACAATTTGGGTTAGCAGTAAGGAACTGTTGAACTGCTGGCGATTGAATGCAAAGTTTGTTAGTTCTAGGATGCTAAAAGTCACGAAGGCGAAGAAGGCTAGCCACAATCCCAGTTTCATGCGACTGAGAATAAAGCGATCGCGCCATGCTTCGTAGTCAGCTTTGAGGTCGAGTTGAGGGATGTCCCCTAACTCTTGGAGGGGCGAACCCTCAGCCCAGACTTGTTTATCTATTTTACTTGGCTTCTCTCGCTTCATGGTAGATATGCTGCTTCTGTTGAAGGAAGCGAAAGGTGTACATCTTTAGGTTATTATGATCAATAATGCTCCATACTGGGAGTTATAGCAGAAGGCACAAGGTAAAAGGCAACTATGCAGAAGGCTTTAGTTATCTAAAAGGACAGAAGTAAAATGCAATCAAAACAATAGTTTCAGCAATTAAGAACGTCCTCATTAAGTAAATTCTTCTTACTTCTTCCTTCTCTCCTAGATAACTAAATTTTTCTTCTAAATTTTTCTTCCTTCTTCCTTCTTCCTTTGAATTATCTTGGCGGTTGCTAAATTAATTTTTCCCCAAACATACAATGGAAGATATAGGTTCCCAACTCCCAACAGATAAATTAGTTGAGCGGATCTTGTCTTCTGGTCAACTGAGTCGGATGGACAGACAGCAGCTCAAGTTGGTCTTGTTAGATGATTCCATCAATGAAAAAGAGTTAGTTTTGATCGAGCGAGTTATTGATGGGGTGAGAAAAGGCCTGCTAGATATTGTGGATGAAAATTGAAAGAAA
>NZ_CACA01000203.1:0-2109 GCF_000180455.1 Kamptonema sp. PCC 6506 | reverse complement strand
ATACCTATAAAGGTTGGACTTGCCAGTATGTAGATTCGCCAAAACCACTCAAAGTCTTTCAGTCAACTAAAGAGTGGATTATTGTTAGCCCCGATGCAGAAATTTTTGAAATCAATAATCTCAGGCAGTTTTGCAAAAATCACGGTTTGAATGACAGTGCAATGATTCAAATTGCCAAAGGGAAGTTAAATAATTATAAAGGGTGGCTATGTGGTTATTCAGACTCGTCAATGCCAATAAAAACTCTCACGCAGCCGAAAGAATGGCTGATTATTACACCGGATGGCGAAAAATTACCTGTCAGTAATCTCAACAGTTTTTGTAAAACACACAAATTAGACTCAGGCTGTATGGTTAAAGTTGCTCAAGGAAAGTTTAAGCAACATAAAGGTTATCGTTGTTACCGCACCGATCGTCCTATTCCTACCTTAATTTCAGAAAAATTTAGTAAATCAGATCCACTGGTTATAGAAAAACCAGAAAAAATTAAGAAAAAGGTCATGCCTATAAGTCAAGGTGAGAAACTGCGTCAAATAAAATCCAATAGTTGGGTTGTGATTAATCCAGATGGTAAAGAACAGAAAATTATGAACCTCGCCAAATTTTGTAGAGAACATGGCTTAGATCAAGGCCACATGAGTAAAATAGCTCAAGGTAAAGGCCAATCTCACAAGGGTTGGAGTTGTCGTAAAAGTGACTAGAAAAATTAAAGCAGGACTTACGCAAAAAAACCGGGTTTCTAGGAAAAATCTAAGATTCTCAACGAGATATCTACAAAGAAACCCGGTTTCTACCTCGACGTGCATCAGTCCTGCTTAACGCTCAACCATTGACATAATAATCTCTAGTTCCTTTAGCATTCATCGCCTCTCCCAAGCGATTTAATCCATGTACATAAGCAGCAGTCCGCATCGAAATTGACAACTCCTGAGCAATTTTCCAAATTACCTCAGTTTCCTCAATCATTTTCAACTTTAACCGCTGATTTACTTCCTCCAATGTCCAATAAAGTCCGCTGCGATTTTGTACCCATTCAAAATAACTCACTGTCACTCCACCAGCATTCACTAAAATATCTGGGATGACTTTAACTCCCTTAGTTGCTAAAATGTTATCAGCAGCAGAAGTCGTAGGCCCATTAGCCACTTCAAAGATAAACTTAGCCTTAATATTATGCACATTCGCCTCGGTAATCTGATTTTCCAAGGCTGCTGGAACTAGCACATCAACATCTAAAGCTAAAAGTTCTTCATTCGTCAAAACTTCATGTTCGACAATGTTACAAACCGAACCTTCGCAATAAACTGCTTTGATACTGCGGTTAGATTCTTTGAATTGTCGAATACTAGGAATATCTAGCCCTTTTTTGGCATAAATTCCCCCTTGGGAATCGCTAACAGCAACTACTTTATAGCCAGCTTTCGAGAGTAATTCGGCGATTTCTGCACCGGCATTACCAAAACCTTGCACCGCCACAGTTGTATTTTGTGGTACTAAATCAAATTTAGGTAATAAGGTTTCAATTACAAAAAAAGCTCCCATTGCTGTCGCCGTATCTCGACCCAAACTACCGCCAATGGTGACAGGTTTACCAGTAACAACTGCTGGACAAAGTTTGCGGTTAATGATATTATATTGGTCGGCCATCCAACCCATAATCATCGGATTGGTGTAAACATCGGGTGCGGGAATATCGACATCGGGGCCGATAAAATCTGCGATCGCATCTATATAACCCCGACTTAATCGTTCTAATTCCATCTTTGATAATTCTTTGGGATTTAGGGTAATCCCTCCCTTAGCACCTCCAAAAGGTAGGTTTAAAACTGCACATTTAAAAGTCATCCAAAAGGCTAAAGATTGCACTTCATCCAGAGAAACTTTCGGATGATAACGTATTCCCCCTTTGGTCGGGCCTCTGGTGTCATCGTAGCGAACGCGGTAGCCTTGGAAAATTCGCAAGGAACCGTTATCCATTCGCACTGGAATTGATACGATTAAAGTAGATTTAGGATATTTGAGGCGTTCAGTTGTATCTTCTGAAAGCGAAACATATTTCAAGGCCTGCTCTAATCTGCGGCTGGCATCAGCAAATAATGAATCTGACAT
>NZ_CACA01000204.1:0-1400 GCF_000180455.1 Kamptonema sp. PCC 6506 | reverse complement strand
TTCTTCCCCTAGCCCCTAGCCCCTAGCCCCTAGCCCCTTCTTAAGGGAGTATGGGGGATTGGAGTTTGAGATTTAATCGGTAACTCCTGTTAAATTATTAACAGGGATTTAAAAGCTATTGTACAATGAGATCGAACTACATTTTAGCTGAAAGCAGATAGCTGAAAGCTGATAGCTGATGCAAGCTCTTTATGATTGACTCGACTACTACCTCTACGCCAGAAGCATCGCCGAATATAACAGAACTCAGTTCTAAATTAAGGTCTGGTTCCGAAAAAAATCAACTGCAACTGCTGCAACAGATAGCCGAGGGCAGTTTGGATGTGTTAATGGAATTTTTACTAGAGCGTAAGCTATCACCTCCGACGATGGTGGATGGTAAGGCTTACCAAATTTTGTATAACGCTAATTTGCCGAAGGCGGCAGACTTTCTCCAGACTCATTTTCCTACAGGTGTCGTACCGTTGCGATCGCATTCTGGGATTGATTACACTTTGTTACAACAATTGCTAGCTAAGCAGGAATTTCAAGAAGCCGATCGCTTGACATTGGAAAAGATGTGTGAATTAGCCGGAGAGACGGCGATCAAGAGAAAGTGGTTGTATTTTACTCAGATTGAAAGTTTACCGGCGGCAGATTTGCAAACAATTAATCTGCTATGGCTAGTTCACTCAGAGGGTAAGTTTGGCTTTTCAGTACAGCGGGAAATTTGGCTAGCTGTGGGCAAAAATTGGGATAAGTTTTGGCCGCAAATTGGGTGGAAGCAGGGGAATAATTGGACTCGTTACCCAAATGAGTTTATCTGGGATTTGAGTGCTCCGAGAGGGCATTTGCCGCTGTCAAATCAGTTGCGAGGAAAACAACCGTTTGCGGCTTTATTGTCACATCCAGTGTGGTTGGGATAGGTGATAGGGGCGATCGCTAGTCTATAGCTTCAATCTTCATACAAAAATGATAATCACACCTGCTCTGTTGAGCGCGGATGATGCTGTAGAAGCAGGGCGAAACAATAAATGTTGGTGTCTTTGCTGGTAAACACATTTGTTGTTTGTTTGTTGTTTGGTTGTTAAGGGTGCGGATTGTTACTTGCTGTTGATTATTTAGGTTTAAAAATGACATATTTTATCTGTTCTTTTTAGTTCATGAACCGATCGATTGTAGAACCTCCCCGATCGAACTTCCAGCGGCGATCGCCACTTCAAAACTAAAGCCCCGCAGGGATAATATAACTATCCTGCGGGGCTTTACCTTATGGTGATATAGCAACCGCTTTCGTCGATTAGGGCAACTCCCAGTGTTATAGCAACCGCTTTCATCGTTTAAGATGTTCTGAGTTCCACCAAACTCGCTGATTCTATTCTCTTCTTCCCATTCTTCCCATTCTTCCCCCTCTTCCCCCT
>NZ_CACA01000205.1:0-16184 GCF_000180455.1 Kamptonema sp. PCC 6506 | reverse complement strand
TCTTTTTAGTCCTCTTCAGAGGACTTGATCTTTGAGACAGGGACTTAAGTCCCTGGCGGATTATAGGATAGAGTAACGCAACAGCGGTAAAAACTTTATCTATTGTTTATGAGCATTGCAAAACAGATTATTGTGCCTTTGGATGTTCCTAGTCAGGAAGAGGCGATCGCACTCCTCGATCAATTGCCAGATGTCTCTTTCTGGAAAGTGGGTTTAGAGTTATTTGTCAGTTCCGGCCCGGCTATTTTGACGATTTTAAAGGAACGGGAAAAACGGATTTTTCTGGATTTGAAATTTCATGATATCCCGAATACTGTGGCGGGTGCTTGTCGGGCCGCTGCTAGGTATGGGGTGGATTTAATTACGATTCATGCTACTGCTGGCAAAGATGCACTGAAAGCTGCACAGGAAGCGGTAGAGCAAGGTGCGATCGCAGCGGGACAACCTACGCCGAATTTAATTGGGATTACGCTGCTAACGAGTTTAAACTCGCGGCAATTGGCTTTTGAGCTGAAAATACCTTTAGAGTTGCCTGAGTATGCTTTGCACATGGCCTTATTAGCTCAAGAAATGGGTTTACCGGGAGCAGTTTGCTCTCCTATGGAAGTAGCACAATTAAGGCATTCTTGCGGTGATGATTTTCTGTTAGTTTGTCCAGGGGTGCGTCCGAAATGGGCCCAAGGGGGCGATCAGAAGCGATCGCTTTCTCCTGCGGCGGCTTTAAAAGCTGGTGCTAATTACTTAGTAATTGGTCGCCCGATTACGGCTGCTGACGATCCAGTAGCAGCTTTTGCACGAATTTGTGAAGAGATTGCAGACAGATAGCTTAACAGATTTATACTCAACAAAAAATCTACACCGTAGGCTAAGCATTATCTATTTTCTCAGAAGTGTTGAATGTTAGAAAAAAAGCTTAAAAAAGTAGGTAAAAATGATATAATCAAAAGAAATCTAGCCTTATAAAAAATTAAATTATGATGGAACAAAATTTTCCAAAAGTGATGAAAGAGATATTGAGAACATTGCCAAAAAAAGATTATCCAGTGCTGGATACATTTTCATTTGTGTCGGTGTGGTTAGAGTATGTTATGGATAAAAGTATAGTTAGTATGAGAGATTTATTCGTCAGACTAAATAGCCAAGGAATAGACTTAAAAATGTCGAATTTTTCCAAAGCTAGTAAAAAAAGAGATACTCAGGTGTTTCAGGAGATAATTACTAAGTTAAAAAATCAATTAAAAAAGAAAAAGGGAGGCGAAAAGAGTCGAGTATTATTTCCTATAGATTCAACCATCATTACGTTAACAAGTAAACTTTTATGGCGAGAAGGATATCATCAAGTTAAATTATTTTGTGGCTTAGATAGTCTGACATCAGAAGTAGGGGGAATCGTTATACGAGCTTAAAAGATGGCAATTTTCAAGTAGGAAAAGATCAAAGAGAAGTAGAAATTAGAGTCGTGGCTTTTTGTGATTTAGAAACAAAAAAAGAGTTTCGATTAGCAACTAATTTAGCAGGCACAGGAGAAGAAGGAGTAAGTAATGAAGAAATCGCGGAAATTTATGTGCAAAGATGGCAAATTTAACTGCTGTGGAAGTTCTTAAAAATGCACTTAAAGTTAGATAGATTAATGACTAAAAACGAGAATGGCATCCGGATTCAAATCTATAGTTCTTTAGTAGGTTATTTGCTATTACAATTAATAGAAATACCTAGAGAATTTGGCAAAACTATATTAGATAAACTGCGCTATCTTCAAGGATATATGTGCCAAGAAATAAGTTATGTTCATTGGTTTAGAAAAATGATTTGGTTAAGATGAAAATTACCCCTCTAATGATTAGTCTATCTAAATATGTTAAGTTTTGTTACGCAATTCAACATTTCTGGAATTAGATGCAAGTTCTGTACTTCAAAGTGAACTACAGGCTGGAATAATTGCCTTAATTACTTTTGGGATAATTCTCCTATTTACATTAGTTGTAGTTTGGTGGTTGGCTCGCTCCTTAGTCGTGAATCCCGTTATTCAATTAAATATAGCTGCTAAAGAAATTGCTAATGGTAAATGGGAGCAAACTCTCAGGAGCGATCGTGCCGATGAATTAGGGGAATTAGCGAAGTCTTTTAACTATATGGCAAGCCAACTTCAGACATCTTTTCGACACTTAGAAGAATATTCCCAAACTTTAGAAGAAAAGGTGGCTCAGCGCACAACTGAACTAGAACAAGCCAAACAAATAGCCGATCGTGCTAACCGTGCTAAAAGCGAATTTTTGGCAGCCATGAGTCACGAATTACGGACTCCATTAAATGGCATTTTAGGATATGCACAGATTTTACAGCGCGATGAACCATTTCTCGTCAAATTGTAGAAGAAAAACATGGTGGAAAAATCGAGTTACGCTCTGAAGTTGGTAAGGGAACTTGCGTTTCGATCCTAATTCCTATGTAGCCATTTTATTATAACTTGAGTCGCAGCAATGCCGCCCTCGTTCGCGGTGACTAACTCTCCAAACAGTCACGTTACAAGTCCTCTGTAAAAATCAAGATTCAGGATTTACAGCGGAAAACAAGGACGAGTAATCAACATCTGAAAGACCAGCATTACAAGTAGCTTCAATAATCTCAGTAACTCCTTTAACAGCAGATATATTTAACCCTAAAGCAGATGCTTCTTGCTCAAATAACTTCATATCCTTTAGTAAATGTTTTGTAGAAAAATTAGCTCCACCGAAATCGCGCTGCAACATTTTATCAAGTTTTTTATCGTAAGTAGAAGCATATAAAGCACTATTTCTGACAATTTTCATAAATATTTCGGTATCTACATTACTTTTGATCGCTAGACCAAGACTGGCAGAAAATGCTGCTGTTAGACTACCAATTAACTGATTCATCGCTAACTTAGTGGCGGCGGCTTGTCCAACTGCTCCAACTAAGATAGGATCGGGACTAAATACTTTAAGTAAACTCAGCCACTTCTGAAATTGTTCTTCAGTTGCTCCTACCATTACAATCAATGTGCCAGACTGTACTTGAGGAATGCTACCAAGTACGGGAGCTTCAAAGTAATCTCCGCCAGCATCAACAATTTTACTCTGGATTTCTTTACTCTCGGCAGGTGCGATAGTTGCCATCTGCACAAATGTTTTACCTTGTAACATCTTCACATTACTTTCTGCCAAGATAACTTCATTTATCGCCTTACCATCAGTGAGCATGAGGATGATGATATCAGAATTTTTGCAGACATCTGAAGGAGAGTCACAAATTACAGCTTTTGTTTCTGATAACGGTGCTAATTTTGCCTTAGTTCGATTAAATACACTAACATCTAATCCTGCATCGATAGCTCTCATTACCATAGAAAGCCCCATTGAGCCAGTGCCAATAATTCCTACTTTCACTTTGAATCCCCTCGGATATTAAAATTTTATAAATATTATAGCAGTAGAATAGACACAGCCGCTAACAGCTTGTAATCAATAGCTAAATATAGTTAGCAGGGTTGCCAATCACCATTAACTATTTCTAAGCGAACAAGATGGCTAAAGATGGTTGGCGACTGTGCCACCCTATAATATGTTAACAATTAACTATTTCTAAATTGGCGGTGTTAATTCATCAAATTTTGCCTTCACAATCTGGATATCTTGCCACATTAACCATTTAGGACTGCCTGGTTCGCGGGAGGGATTGCGTAACAGGTAAGATGGGTGAAAAATTGCCATACATTGTCGGCCTTCCCACTCAATCCATTGACCGCGAATTTTACTAATAGCTTGCTTTTCGCCTGTCAAACCCTTGAGCGCTGTTGCACCTGTCAACAAAATAATTTGCGGATTTACTATGCGAATTTGTTCGAGCAAATAGGGTTTGCAAGCGTCTCTTTCTTTGGGTGTAGGAGTGCGGTTATCTGGAGGTCTGCACTTATTGACATTACAGATAAATACATCGCGTTCTGTACTCAAACCAACAGATTCTAAAATTTTATCTAAAAGTTGCCCAGATCTGCCAACAAAAGGCAATCCGGTTTCATCTTCATTCTGACCTGGTGCTTCTCCTATAATCATAATTGGGGCTTGCAAATTACCACGCCCGATGACGGCATTCTGACGGTTTTTGCCTAATTCGCATCTGTGGCAGCGGTTGCAATGTTCTGCTATTTGCTCCATAGTTTCATAAGTGCCGGGAGGAATGGGAATTTTGGCATCATTTGGGATTGAGTCTCGCTGTAATGAGGCTCCAAAATTCGGTTCGTCAAAAAGGCTGAGTTGTTTGTCGCTGGGCATAAATTGAGGGAATGAAGAGATTTTTTCAGTCTAGAGTTTATAGTTTATAGTTCCGGGGTGAAATGTGACAGCCTACTCCTGGCTGAAAATCAGTCATCATACAGGTAGGTGATGCTAAGCAGGCAGCGCTATGTTATTTAATCCGTTGTTTGACGATCGCGCCGATGCAGGCGAAAAACTGGCCGAGGCTATTTTCTCTGAGATAGCTAAATTTAATCAAACTGCACAGGAGGCGGCTAAACCGATTATTTATGGTTTACCACGAGGCGGGTTGCCGATCGCACTACCCATCGCTCGTCGCCTTCGTTGTCCTTTAGATGTTGTCGTCGCCAAAAAAATCACCCGCCCAGATAATCTAGAATTGGCGATCGGCGCAGTGACAGCGGATGGTCATGTTTTGTGGTCAAAGCAAAAACCGCGCAATTTTCGCTTGCAAAATACTGCACTGGAAAAAGCTCAACAGAAAGCTCAAGCTCAATTAGTGGATTTCTCCGCCGCACGCCCAACAGTAAACCCCAAGGGTGCTTTAGCGATTTTAGTTGATGATGGTATTGCTACGGGGATGACAATGATGGCAGCGGCTCAAGCTTTGCGGTTGCAGCAGCCAGCAGCAGTTTGGATTTGCGTACCCCTCGCGCCGCCAGAAGTAATGATATCTTTGCAGCAGGAGGCAGATCGCGCGATCGTCTTGGAAACTCCCGATCCATTTTTTAGCGTCAGCAACTTCTACCGCGAATTTCCTCAAGTGGAAACAGAAATCGCGATCGCCTGTTTGCAACAACAAACTGAGTGGTTGTCGGAAGCCTGAATTATTCTTAATTACTAATCTTTTTTCCTTCCCATGAGCACTTGGCAATTTTGGTGGCAAACGGTGATTTTATCTACTCAGCACAATCCGCCTCGGTTTGTTGAGCTGGTGATGTTAATCTTGGCGATGATCTTACTCTTGTTTTGGAGTCTGACATCAGAATGGCCTTATTTAGTGCTATCTCTAAGCTATGTCATTGGTTCGTCTATTTCAATCTTAGTGCGGGAAGCTCTCAACCCTTCCTCATCTATCCAGCCAACTCAGGTGACAGCAGTGTTATTATTAATGATTAGCTTCTACAGTTTTGCTAAGCTGCTCCGATAAAGAGTCCCTCTTTCGTAATTACTATGCTAAATTTTCAGAAAAATGCCAGCTAATCACAGCTCTAACTTTAAAATTGTTAAAGTTTCTAAATCCAAGTCCAGAACGCTTTAACAATTTTAATTTGTTAAGTAAATCCACCTAATTAAACATAAGATAGCGTTGGCTAAAAAGTTGGCTGTATAAGCGTTCTTCCTTCTTCCTTCTTCCCTCTTCCTTCTTCCTTCTACTTATTAATTCCTTGTACATTAATCCCGTAACGCTGTCTTCCAGACAGTACCGCCTGGAAGACAGCGTTACATTAATAACCCGATTCCTCCTCATACTCAGGAGCCTTTTTCTTCTCAGGGATATTCACCCGCGTAGGCTTATAAGGCTTCGGAGATTCATCATCACCCCAAGCATCCGCTTCCACATCATCCTCATACTCCAAGACCATTTTCTTTTCCAAAGAACGAACTGGAGCCGGATAATCCCTCTCTACATACTCCTCCTCATAATCCCCTCCGTCGTCCCAGTTATTATCTTCGTCATAATCATCATAAATTGGCTCCGGCTGCGGCTGACGCACAGGGGGCCGCACTACAGGCCTCTGCCATTGTTCGTCTTCATCCCAAGCTTCCTCAACCGCTGGCGCAACAGTCTTTCTTCTGTTTTCCACAGGTCTAACTATCTCTCCAGTACCTAATTGATTTGCGGGACTAATCATTGTCGGGAGACTATACCCATCTTCCTCGCGCTCCCAAGGTGCTTGTCCTAAACCAATACGCTCTAAAATTCCTACTGTTAGCTGACGCAGCCTTTCCTCCGATCCTTCAAACACAATCAAGCGATTGGGCCCGCTGCTGACAATTTCCTCTATCGGGAGTTCGTAAGTGCTGAGAATTTGCTCGGGAATTTGGGGGATTCCCAGAGAGGCGATGATTAAAGATACAAGTTTACCCGTCTCGCCGTCGAACCTAAAACTCCGTACCCGACCTAAAAGTTCTCCAGTTTCGGTAATGACTTCGCTGTTAATTAAGCTGCTGTAGGCTTCAACGTCTACATCGTCTTCGATCGCGTTTTCGTCTTCCACCAAGATTACATCACCAATTTCGCGGACGTTGGTGAGAAACATAAACTTTGGCATCCCAGCGATCGCCAGTATATTCTCTCGCAAGCCGATAGCCACAACCTCTCGTCGGTCAATATCTACCCACAATTGGCTCACCACCCCTAAGCGTTTACCTCTGTCGCGGGTGATAACCTGAGTACCTAGAAGGTCGGAGCGTTGGCGAATTTGTTCAGATGTCATTCTAGCTCTAATCCTGATTTCTTAAATATACATACTACTTAACACAGCGCTAAACCTTGACTCCGGGTTACAATTTCAGTCCGAGAACTTGAGTATAAGCTCCCCGTGCCTGTGTTACGCCAATTGTACGCTCAGCCGATTGAATCATAGGACGGCGCAAACTGACAACAATAAATTGAGCTTGTTCTGCCTGTCTTTTGATCATTCTAGCTAATCGCTCCACATTTGCCCCATCTAAAAACATATCTACTTCATCAAAAGCATAGAACGTTGACGGGCGATAGCGTTGGAGTGCAAAAATAAAGCTTAGAGCTGTCAGGGATTTTTCGCCTCCAGACATGGAAGCTAAGCGCTGTACGGGTTTGCCTTTGGGGTGAGCAACCAGATTCAGGCCGCTGCTGAAGGGATCTTCGGGGTCATCTAGCTGGAGATAGCCGTCACCTTCGGAAAGTTCGGCAAAAATGACTTGAAAGTTTTGGTTAACTGCGTCGAAGGCTTCTTTAAAAGCACGCCGCCGCAAGGTGGTAAAATTCTCAATTCTCAGTAGAAGTTCGGTGCGTTCTCCTTCTAATGTGGCCAATTTTTGACTCAATTCTTGGAGACGTTCTTGAGTACGATTGTATTCTTCTAAGGCTAACATATTTACGGGTTCTAAGGCTTGAATCCGTTTAGTTAGGGATTTTACTTCTTGCTGTAATTCGGCTAAATCTACTTTTTCCAGATGTTCGGGAATTTCTGGCGCGGGATCTGGCAATTCTCCCCGCTGGGTTTCTAGCTGAGTGCGAATAGTGGTTAACTGTTCGCGTCGCTCGTGTTGAGTTTCTTGCAGCTTTTGCAGTTGCCATTCTAGCTGTTGTTTGGCTAGGTGGCGCTCTCTGAGGTGAGATTCAGCGCGATCGCGCTCTTCTTTTTCTGCACCCAATTTTTCCTCTATTTGAGCTAACAATACCTTAGTTTCGGTAATTTGTTCGCCAATGGTAGACAAATCGCCTTTTAGAGTTAACTGTTGACCGTCCACTGTTAGCTGCTGATGGTGATATTCCTCTAACTTTTTATTGCTATCTTTGATTTTTTCTTGTAGGCGCTGGCTTTGATTTCCTAATTCTGCTAAGCGTTGCTGGTCATTTCGTAGCGCTAATTCTCGCTCTTGCAAATTAGTTTCTAAACTGCGGAGATTTGTTTGCATTTGTTGCCATTCGCTATGGCGATTTGACTCTTCTAATTGCGCTAAAGTTTCGCGATATTGCTGTAATTCGGTTTCTTTTCCTGGCAATTCTAGCTCCAGCAATTGCAATCGAGTTTCAGCATTCGCTAATTCTTGAGTATTCTTCGCCAGTTGGATTTTAACCTGTTCTTGCTGTAAGGTTAAATTCTTAATTTCTGCTTCTAACTGTTCTAATTTTAACTGACTTTCTCGTTGATTTTGCCTTGCTTCTACCAACTCTCTTTCGTGGGATTTTACAGCCGCCGCTGCTTGCACAATCGCAGTTTTGCACCGCTCTAAAATGCGCTCAATTTCTTGTAATCGTTCCTGCAAAGATGCAATTACTCTAGTTTCGATCGCAGAATCGCTAGCATCAACATTGCCAAAATGCAACGAAGAGCGCGTAACAATACTACCGCCACTCATAGCGCCGCTAGTCTCTAAAATTTCCCCATCTAAAGTTACAATTCTGTAAATACCTAAGTGACGACGAGCATCGCTAAGATTGGCAAAGACAACAGTATTGCCAAACACATAAGCAAAGATTTCTCGATAGCGGGAATCGCAATCAATTAAATTCACCGCTGCATCAATAAATCCAGCCGCACGCCGCAAAACATCGGGGGGAGAGAATCGCGAACCGCGAATTTTATTCAGCGGCAAAAATGTCATTCTGCCGGCTCTTGTTCTTTTCAAAACTTCAATCGCCGCCGCTGCTACACTATCATCATCTACTACCATATTTGTCATCCGCGCACCCGCCGCAATTTCCAAAGCTAACTGATAGCGCGGTTCCACTCTTCCCAATTGTGCAACCAACCCGCAAATGCCGTTAATGCCACTTTGAACTATAACTTTGGTTGCCGCAGTTCCCGTAGTTTCTTGAATAGCTTGAGCTTGCGCTTCTAGCTTATCTAATTTTCTCTGTCTTTCCCGTTGTTCTTCCAGCAGGCGGGTTTGAGTTTCCTGTTGTAGTTGCAATTCTTGTTCGGCAGATGCTACAATTTGAGTTAAAGATTCTACTTGCAGTGACGCGAAAGCTTTAGTTTCAACCGAGCGGGTTAGTTGAGTTTGTTTATCTGCAACTTCCTGCTCTAAATTCTGCAAAGACTCGTTTTGCTCTTGAATTTTCCGCTGCAATTGATCGGCACGTTCCCTTACAGTTGCTTGTTCCGTGCGTTGTGGATTGATGGTTTTTTGCAGAATTTCTATTTGGTGGTGTAGTTCTGTTTGTTGCTGCACCCAAGCTTCAGCAGTAGACGCGATCGCATTCACAACTTCCCGGTTTTGATCGAGAATTTGTTGCGCTTCATCCCGCTGTTGCTGCAAAATTCCATGTTGAGAATTGGTATAGGATATTTCTACCTCTACCTGTTCTAAAGTTTGCCGATGTTGGCGAATTTGTTGGTCAGTTTGTGCTATTTGTACGGCCGTTTGTTGCGCTGCTGTTTCTAGTTCTTGCTTGCGGTTTAGCAGTTGCCTTTGTTCTGCTTCCTGAGTAACTAAAGTTGATTGCAAAGCTAGGAGTTCCGATTCTCCTAAAGCTTTGACCCGCGCATTTAGCTGATCGAGTTCAGCCGTTGCTTGTTGAATTTGGGTTTCGAGGGATTGGAGTTGACTATTTAAGTCAGTTAAAGTGCGATCGCCTGCTTCGATTTGTTCGCGCAATTTCCACTCTTGTTGTTGCAGGCGGCGATATTTGAGTACGGCTTCAAACTGCGACTTTTCTTGCAGTTCCGCACGCAGTTTTTGATATTTTTCAGCTTTCACGCGGTCAGCAGAAAGGCGATCGCGTTGTGTAATTAGTTCTTTCTCAACAATGCGCGATCGCTCTTCATGGCCTTTAACCTCATCCAACTTATCTTTAGCTAAGACTATTTTGCGATCGAATTGCGCCACACCCGCCAATTCATCAATAATTTCGCGGCGTTCCTTCGCATTCATGGAAATAATGCTAGTAACGTCGCCTTGGAGTACGACATTATAGCCTTCTGGATAAATCCGCAGGCGGTTTAGCTGTTCGTGGAGTTCCGTCAGCGTACAAGGGTCGCCGTTGATGTAGTAATTTGAGGTGTAAGTGCCTTGTTTCGTTACCCGTAGCTTACGAGTGACACTCCACTCAGCGGATCTCGGTTTCTTACTCCCCCCCTTAGCAAGGGGGGGTTGGGGGGGGTCTAAAGTTAGGTTATCAGGCGGCGAATGTCCGTTCTTTTCGTGAACTGCGATGTCTTCGGCGTGGCGTGTCGCGATCGCATCATTTTCTTCCTCTGCAACAGATAACTCATCCGTTACATCAATTTCCTCATTCTCTGCGATCGATAACTCATCTGTTAGATCCGTTTCCTCATCATTCGCTAACCATTTTTCGGCCTCAGCTTCCAAATGAAAAGTTGCCGTCACGCTAGCTTCAACAGTACCGCGCTTATTTTGAGCATTATTGACCAAATCCGGCAAACGTTCGGCCCGCATCCCTTTGGAAGTGGAAAGTCCCAAACAAAATAGCAAAGCATCGAGGATATTGGATTTACCGGAACCGTTGGGCCCGGAAACCACAGTAAATCCTGGCAGCAAGGGAATGGCCGTTGTGCCGCCAAAGGACTTAAAATTTGTGAGTTCAACGCGCTTGATGTGAACCATTATGCTCGGCCTAGCTGTGGCTCTGATATAGTCTGGATTACGTTCTTCACAGGGTAGCACACGAGACCAGGTGATGAACAATGTTTCAACCCCGCAGGTGTCGGTGGGAGATGGTGGCGGCCAGAAATCTCAACTTAGGCTGAAAGCCGCCAAGGACTTAAGTCCCCCTCTTATAACTTAAGTCCTCTTCAGAGGACTGAAAAACTCATTTGCTATTCTAAAAAAGAGCGATCGCTCGAAACTAAGACTGATTAATTTTTTTCTGAAACTGTAAATTACAGCAATAATTCCTCAATTTCCTGCAACACTTCTGCTAAGGTGGGAGCCGAAGAAGAAATAATATTCTCTTCACTTTCATCATGCTTATGGTGAGGTAAATTCGGTAAATTTAACTTAGGTTTATGGTCAGCATTATCATAACGAAAGATTAAACACTTAGACGCATCCATATACTGATAGGAATACATTTTTCTGTCAACCATAATCTCTACATCAACAAACTCGCGAAAATATAAGATTGAACCATCTTTAAAAGTTATTTCACCTCTCACAAAACCTTCAAAATCTGTTCGATATTCAGGGCGGAGCTGAAAATCAATGACTGCGTTACAAGATTCTATTATTTGGCGAAGGTGTTGAAAATAACCTTCGATTAACTTAATCAAAAAACTCTACTCCCTTTAATAAATAGAGTTTGTCCTGCAAAGTAGTTAACATCCGAGATTCACCAATCCACTCATCGAACTCCATATCAAGTCGGTGCTGAATTTCATCATTAGCAAACCTGTTTAAAAATTCAACTGTAGATAGCTCATATTTATTTTCAAATTCTTGTAAACGCTCCAAAGTGCGTTGAATCCCTTTTTCCAGGCTTTCTATTCTCTCCCTCAGCACATCTTGGAATAAATGTCGAACAAATTCTGGTTGTTCGCATTTAATTTTCAGTTCAGCCATCAGCTTAACTCCTTTCAAAACTTATCTAAGTTAAAGCTGAAGTTCCCAATAACGGGAACTTCAGCTTGAAGAAATGTGCCAGGAGTAAAACCTCTTAAAGTTTAGCCCCACACTCAGGACAAAACTTATTATTAGTCACATTCTTAGCACCGCAACTCGGACAGTAAATCAATTCGATCGCGTGTTCTAAACTTTTGCGAACTGGTAAACCAATCATCTGAGCATTGCTCTTTCCTGGTGCTACCATCGGATAACAGTTTTCATCCCTGCTCACCTTCACATCCATTAATACAGGGCCGTTGTGAGCTAGCATTTGGGCGATCGCATCTGCCAATTGATCCCGCTGCGAAACCGCTATCCCCTTCACGCCGTAGGCCGCCGCCAGCATCACAAAATCCGGCATCGACGGCTGCATATTTGACGAAGAATATCGCTCCCCGTAAAACGCCTGCTGCCATTGTCGTACCATTCCCTGCCAGCCATTATTTACGATCACAGTTTTGACAGCAATCCCATACTGTGATAGAGTGCCTAACTCCTGAATATTCATCTGGATGCTGGCATCCCCGGCGATGCAAATCACCTGTTCGTGAGGTAGCGCCATCTTCGCACCCATCGCCGCAGGCATTCCGTAACCCATCGTACCCAACCCCGCACTGGAAATCCAGCGGCGCGGTCCATTATTCAAGAATTGAGCAGACCACATTTGATGTTGGCCTACATCCGTTGTGAAATAAGCATCTGGTGCTTGACGATCCAATTCTACAATCACCTCTTGGGGAGAGATGACATCGGGATAGTGAGGTACTTCTAAAGGATAGTCTTGCTTCCAGCGATTAATCCGTGCCAACCATTCCTGAGTGCGATCGGTGCCGGAGGCATCGCGATTAACTTCTCCTGTTTCCCGACATCGCCGCAGCAAATCAATTAACACATTCCGCACATCGCCTACAATCGGCACTTCTGGCGGGCGATTTTTACCCACCTCAGCGGGGTCAATATCAATGTGAATTACCTTAGCGCGAGAAGCAAATTCATCTAACTTGCCAGTAACGCGATCGTCAAACCGAGCGCCGACAGCAATTAACAAATCGCACTCAGTCACGGCAAAATTAGCATAAGCCGTGCCGTGCATCCCCAACATTTTCAGCGATAGAGGATGCTTTTCATCAAATGCACCCTTACCCATCAGCGTTGTTGTTACTGGAATCTGGAACAATTGAGCTAGTTCTTGAATTTCCGCGTGAGCTCCAGCCGCGATCGCGCCTCCACCCACATATAGCAAAGGCCGTTCCGCTTGGCGGATCAAATTCACCGCCTGATTAATCTGGCGAGGATTCCCCTTCACCGTCGGCCGATATCCCGGAATCCGCACCGCACCCGGTGCTACCGGTATATAATCAAACTCTTCTAAGCCAACATCCTTGGGTACATCGATCAATACCGGCCCTGGCCTTCCCGTAATCGCGATGTGGAAAGCCTCAGCGACAATTTTCGCCATATCTCTAGGATCGCGCACCACATAGGAATGCTTCACAATTGGGAGCGTAATCCCATAAATATCAGTTTCCTGAAAAGCATCAGAACCGATCGCACTGCGAGGTACTTGACCAGTTACGATTACCATCGGGATCGAATCCATCTGAGCCGTCGCGATCGCAGTCACCAAATTAGTAGCGCCGGGGCCGGAAGTCCCAAAGCAAACACCAACCTGTCCCGTAGCGCGAGCATAACCATCCGCCGCGTGCCCGGCACCTTGTTCGTGGCGCACCAAAATATGCTGAATACCGCCCTCCGCTTCAGCGCGGTAAAGTTCATCATAAATCGGCAGAATTGCCCCGCCGGGATAACCAAAAATATGCTTAACACCATGTCGTCTTAAGCTGTCAATCAAAGCAAAACCGCCCGTTGCTCGTTTTGCTGCTACTTTAGTTTTTAGTTGCACTGTTCTCCCTTCCTCAATCTCTCTCTTAAGTATTCAATGAAGCCTGTTATCTTAGTTCTATTTTAATCATCAAGCTAGAAAAGTTTAACCTTAGATATTTTCCACAAAAATTCACAACTGGACACAAGGGATTCAAAACTCCCTTCCCCCTAAACCACATCCTGTAAAACATCACGAGTATTGCGCCAAGCAGCCGCACCCATTAGAGCCACTAAACATCCCAGACCTAAGAGCACCACCCGCAAACCCACATCCTCGGAACCCACAGCTTTACCAACGGCATCCGTTAATGGCCCAGTAATAGCTAGAGGTAGGCTTAAAGCAATGTTAATCGCATTATTTTGAAAGCCAAAAACCTTCCCCCGCATTGATTCTGGAGTTTTTTCCTGAATTAAGGCTTGCATCGGCCCGTTAATCAAAGAAGCACCTAAGCCAAACATAGCGCTGAGGCTCAATCCCAACCACAAATATCTGGTAAAGGCAAACATCCCTAAAACAAAACCCATCATCAAAAAACCAATCAAAGGCAGAGGCTTATGGTGCAAGCGGTCTGAAAAATGGCCCAACAAACCTGCACCGAAAACCATACCCACTCCTGCCGCAGCCAGCACAAAGCCAAATTGAGTTTCTTTCAGACCGATTTTGCCGGATAAAGAGATTGCCAGCACTTGCAGAGCCGCAAACACTGAGTAGAGAATCGTCAACTGCACCATTGCGTTGCTTACGAGACGATTGTGCTTGAGATATCGCAACCCTTCTTTGAAGTCCTGTAGAGGATGAATTAACACCGCGTGAGGCGATACCTTATTTTCCTTTACCTGCATTAGATAAATCAAACCCAACGAAAGTAGGTATAACCCAGCGACTAAGAACTCTTGAGCGCCAACGCCAGCGCTATCTTTGGCGAAACTCAACAGGGGTTCGCCAATGGTCATGCCGACAATTATCCCTCCCATTGTGGATGAGGCGAAGAGGTTATTGGCGGTCATTAATCCTTCTTTACGCACTACCAGGGGGATAGCCGCCTGTTCCGCTGGGGCGAAAAATTGGGTGACGGTAGAAATTAGAAAGGTAACGAGTAAGAGGACGGCGAAGGCTTTTGGCAAAAATGGCATTGCTGCTATCAATAGGACTCGAATCAGGTTGCAGCCTAGCAGCATTTGCTTTTTGGGAAAGCGGTCAACGAAAATTCCGGCGGCTGAGCCAAATAAAATCGCTGGTACGGTGAAGGCTACCATGATCGCCGATCGCATGGAATTATCAGAATGTTCCAAGGTAGACCAGGGCCGATAGTCACCGGCTTCTAGCAGGATAATTAGCAATACATAAAAGACTTTATCCGCCACTTGTGCAAAAAGCTGGCCAATCCACAAGGCAAGGAAGGGGCCGTTTTTCAGCAGAGCATTGAAGCCCTTGCTATCAGGGGGTGGGCTGGCTGGGTGCATAGCGATAGTTAAGCTGACCGCCTTCGGCAGTTATAGTTTCTAGAAATATACGTAGGTTTGAGGATGGATACAGGCGATGACGGTAAAGCTTGTTTTTGGTTCATAGAACTTATCCAAACCTGTTTAAAGTTAACCTTTATTCAAGTTTAGTGTCTACTTCCTATTTCAATCTGGGGGACGGCCTCTTGTACTGGCTAGGCCCAACTTTAGGGCAAGTTACCCTTACTTTTCGCTATCTATACAAGTTTATATGAGTTTGGGTAAGTTGTTTGAGAGAAGATATTTTTTTTATTATATCTTTATATTTACGAAGTCGGTAGAGTTGATTTGCTTATTAGTTTACCTTCTTCAGTGGAGGTATAAATTGTTAGTGGCACAACATAGCGATAGATAGTTGGTCTTGTTTGCGGTTGCTGCGGAAACGGCTTGGCTACTTAATTGGGAAGTCATAGAAGCTAGTAAGATTGATTGAGGCGTGTCTATTTTGACCATGATTGTCAATGCCCAGATCATCTGTAATCTTACCTCCCCAAAGCGATTTGTAGCTGGATGAATTGGTCTGCAATTAATTTCTAAGTTACCTGTTTATGGATATAAGGTAGCAGTTGTCAATCGGTGGTATCTGTCTGCTAATACTTGTCACAACTGCGGACGCATTACTCAAAACTTACAACTTAAAGACAGACAGTTCGACTGTCCCAATTGCGGGTACAGCAGCAATTGAGATGTAAATGCTGTATTCAATTTAGCCAAAACTGTAAGGGTTGTAGCTATTTACCTATCAGAGTTGTGAATAGGGTGCACTTTCGGCGAATTCACGCCTGTGGACGAGAATCAGGGAACAGACTAGGGGGAAACAGGAAGTAGATAGTATAACTTGTGCAATAATTAGGCTTGTTCAGGTTTACGTAAGTTCTATAAAGCAGTTAGGAGTGAACAAATTGAAAAAGGTAGAAGCTATTATTCGGCCGTTTAAACTTGACGAAGTGAAAATCGCACTCGTCAATGCTGGCATTGTAGGAATGACCGTTTCTGAAGTTAGAGGTTTTGGTCGTCAGAAGGGCCAAACTGAACGCTATCGCGGCTCTGAGTACACGGTTGAGTTCCTGCAAAAACTCAAAGTCGAGATTGTTGTGGAAAACGATCAGGTTGATATGGTCGTTGATAAAATTATCGCTGCCTCCCGCACTGGCGAGATCGGTGATGGCAAGATTTTCATCTCTCCTGTTGAGCAAATTATCCGCATTCGGACTGGGGAAAAGAACCAAGAAGCTATCTAGGAGA
>NZ_CACA01000206.1:0-2880 GCF_000180455.1 Kamptonema sp. PCC 6506 | reverse complement strand
GCACCTAAATACAGCTTGGCAACTTCTATGTTTTTTCGGGTTCTGGAAATTAAACCTAAGTAATTTTCCTCACTTGGTTCTCCCATAAAATGATGAAAAACCAGTTCGGGTTTCAGGAAGTTCATAAATCCTTCCATTTTTTGTAGAGACCTGCGGTATCCGCCAACTGTGTAGGAATTAACATTACTCAGTTCGTGATTAGTTTCGGGCATAAGATTCCAGGTATTATCCAAAAAATCTGCCGAATTAGGATAGGCAAAGTTCTCAACGTCGCGGTTGCCCAATCTCACTGATTGTCTGACTACTTCGCAAGTTTCGGCATCTGTCCAGCCAAAGTTAAACTGAATATTAGCCTCAATTAAGCGGTGGTGAAGTAGTTCGCTGGCAGTCAAGCCAGATGGTGAAATTGGTCGAAATGGAATTGTCGCTTCGATGCAGGCTGCGATTTTGGCAATGATATTAGTGGGTAAGAAAGGCTCTAAACATTTTGCAGCCATGATCGCGCTCAAAAATTCATTTTGACCTGCGAAGGGTGAGAGAGTTTGTCCGGGAACAAACCCGAATATAACTGCTACTAACTCGTACATCAAGTCTTTAGTAATTTCATTTTCGTCTTTGATTACTAGCTGCGATCGCACCTCCTTGACAAACGGACAAATATAGCTACTGATGTTAAAACCAACACCCTGATCTACTTGAACGTAAACCATGTCGTGAAATAAAGCTGCCAATACCTCGACGGGATCGACTGACCCCCCGACCTCAAAAATATGTTCTGACGTATGAAAGTAACGCCAAGGGCCCCTCATGGTTTGAATAATCAGCTCGGCTGTATATTCAAGTCGATCTGGTTCTACTTGACCGCCTAGCTGTCTGATTGACGTTACCAAGCAATCTAAGCATCGTTTCTGCTCAGCTAAAAGCTCCATCGCGCACCTCCACTGCTTTCCCTGATTCCTCGGCTTGATTGCATACTATCAAAAGCGCTAGTTGAATGCCATCTGTGACTTAGTATCGTACATTACAGGAGATTTCACTCCTGCTAAATTTGTTGCATTTTCACTAAATTATTACAAATAGATGTCTCTATACGGTAGCCTTCCCCTAGATGGATGTCAAAACTCTAGCGATCGCTGCACGATCGACTGAGAACTAAGAAATCTAGGAGATAGACGGCGTGCAATTTGTATCTGATCCGCCAATTCCCGTTAAAATCGGCAAGATGAAAGAGCGGGTGCGGTGGCAAGACAGATTAATTGTGGAACGGGGTATCGATCAAACGCGGCTGGTGTTGGGCGATCGCTCTCCAGATAGTGAAGAGTTCTCATTTTTAGTCGCAGGCGATAGCGGATCGGGAAACGAGGGCGGACAGAACCCCCAGCGTCGCGTTGCCCAAATTATGGCTGCCCGCCGCGATCGCTGCCGTTTCCTGCTGCACACTGGAGATGTCGTTTATCTAGTCGGTTCCAGCGAGTATTATCAGCAAAATTTTATTAACCCCTACCGCGAGTTTCTAGTCGGAGGTGACGCGCCATCCCACATTGCCTACGACAAAATGGTATTCAATCTGCCGTTCCTCCCGGTTCCTGGCAATCACGATTACTACGACTTACCCCTGATCTACGGCATTCTCGCCCAGAGTGCCTTGCCGCTGCGCCGTCTGTTCCAGTCGAAATTAGATTTCGATGTTGGTTGGCACGGATCGCGCCAAGGCCATGCTTATGCTAAAGCGTTTCTTGATTGTCTCCAAGCTTTTAACCTTCCCGGCCAACTCGATCGCCACCTAGATACTCACTACACTGCCCAAACTAACACTGGTCGCTGTTTGCACTACGAACCTGGACGCTTTACCCGTTTGCCAAATCGTTATTACACTTTCCGCAGTGGGGGCATTGATTTTTTTGCCCTAGATTCAAATACTTTTAACGCGCCGCTACCGCTACCAGCGACGCAGGCGGGAGATGCTTACCGCCGCGAGTTGGAAGTTCAACGGCAGGATTTAGAACAAGAAAGGTTGCAAATTCTGGAAGCTTCGGCAAATTTGAATCGCGATCGCCCTCAAGAAGCTGAACAGTTGGACGATTTCCGCGCCAAGTTAGCGCAGATTGATGAGCAAAGGTTGGACATTGATAAACACCTGGCAGCAGACAAAACAACTGTAACTGACTCCGAACAGCTTAACTGGCTTAAGGAAAGGCTGATTGCATCTTGGCAGAGTCCAGACGTGCGAGGGCGGGTAATTTACCTGCATCACCCTCCCTATGTCACTGAAGCGACGAAGTGGAATCAAGGTCAAACTTTGGCAATTCGTTATCGCCTCCGCGAGGTATTTGATGCGGTGGCGGATGCAGTTGGAGACTTGGGGGAACGGCGAGGAGTGGCAGATTTAATTCTAAGTGGTCATGCTCACTGTTTGGAATATATACGCACTGGGGACACTGGGCACGCTGATGCTTATACAAATTGGATTGTTTGCGGAGGTAGCGGTCATAGTCTGCGCCGTCAACGGGAGGAAGGGCCTGTATTGGTGGAGGCCTTTGATGAGGCCCAGAGTTACCAGTTGGCGCGATCGCAGGGAAAACGACCTGACAAGGGTAGCATCCCCGTTGCCGAATCGCTGCTTTTTGTCGGTCGCAACGGTCAAGGTTCGCAAAAACGCCGTCCTTACTCATTTTTACAGATTGATGTTTTGGCAGGGAACCCGCCTAAATTCAGAGTCCGACCCGCGATCGCTGAACGCTTTAAAGGACAATGGCATTACAGTGAAGTTAAACCATTTATTATTTGATTTTTGGGATTGTTAACTGTTAACTGTTAACTGTTATAGCAACCTTCTTGGCAATTAAGGCGTTCTGAGTTCCACCAAACTCGCTGATTCTA
>NZ_CACA01000207.1:0-1213 GCF_000180455.1 Kamptonema sp. PCC 6506 | reverse complement strand
CTACACCAATATCCCCGAAAACATCGTCGCTGCTGAGGCGATCGCCTCTCAGAAGTCGTTACTCGATTACGCGCCCAAGTCCCCCGCGACGAAGGCTTATCAGAGCTTAGCCAAAGAATGCCAAAAATTATGGAGGTTAAAATGAAGCGAGACAAGATGAATGGAATGGTCAGCCTTTCTCAGTTCTCTGCCTTTAACTCTTCCGTACCTAGCGAAACTCAGGAGCCGGCTGCAACCGCAGACGCGCCCAAGGCTAAAGTTGCCAAAACTGGCTCATCTGCCAAAAAGTCGAAAGAAAAGCCAGTCAGCATGGTAATCGAGTTAACCCGCGATCAGCAGCAGTGGCTGTCGGAAACAGCTCAAACCATTCGGGACAACAATATCAACCCAGTCCCCGCAGGAGAGCGAGTCTTCCCCCGGCACTTGATTAGCGTGGCTGTAGACCTGCTTCATTGCAGCGATGTCGAGATCGATGGCGTGCTAACGGTAGAAGATTTGCGAAAAAAGCTGGGCTTGTGAGCAGAGCCCGTTTGTTGAACTCCTCAACCGAGCTGCCCGTTTAACCCATTTTATATTGTAATACTGTAATACTATCATGGTACTATTAAATAATTCTAATATAGTCTGATCTAGTAAGAATATAAGAGCCTCAAGTTGACTTGGACTCCTGGCAGTCGGGACTGCTGGAGGAAGGTGTAGGAAGGGGCGATCGCGCAGTTCTATGAGGCCCAAAAATAGCGAAGGCTTCGACGGTGAGAGCAGCGGCTCGTGTAAGCTCGCCGAACACCGAATCGCGCTCAGTCATACGCTGACATCCGCAGCAAAGTAGCAATTCAAACTCTTACCAGGTAAGGCGTTGCGGGTTTATCTTGCACTTTCTCAAATAATACTCGGCTTAATTCAGGGGAAATTCTCTCAAACGCCCACAATTCAAGGGTTTTTTTGCAAAAACCACGAATCAAACCAAATCAAAAATCAAATGAAGGATTTAAGTTACTACTTTGCGGTTAGTGACAGCACAACTTCGCTGATACAGTTATTAATGAAGAGAAAGTTTTTTTCTATGACTATAATATTGACCGACCCCGAACAGTGGTGCGATGCTTACGATCTGACCGCTGTCAAACAGAGATATGAAATGCTCATGGAGGTATTCGACCAACCACTATCTCCCCAGTTAATTCAGGACGTGGATTTGGGAACAATACTGGTG